>JAHEZG010000116.1 GCA_023251195.1 Chitinophagaceae bacterium
GTATAATGAGGATTCGATACTGACAGATGTAAATAGATTGTTGAATCACATCCATAAACTGAATTGAGTGTGTCGGTATAAATACCAGCATTAGTAAGGTTAAAACCATTGAAGTAATAACTGTCATTTAAACAAATGGTCGCATAAATATTTGTGTGATTAATAAAACAACCAATATCGTCTTTAAATTTTACAACAAATGCATCTTGCATTCCGTGAGTAGCCAGATTGCTGTAAGTTAACCCGCCAGCCATTAAACTTCCATCGCTGTTCAAATAATTGCACCGGTAAAAACTTGAATCAAAATAGTCTGATCGCCATATTAAATTTCCATCTAGATCGATTTTTCTTATTGCTTCATAAGAATAAATAATTGAGCTGTCGGAAGATTCTATACCACAGTTTGCAAGTTCTATTGTTGGACCGTTTAAACAATAATGAGTGAATGAATCAACTAAAATCCCGTTTTCATTTGCTATTGGATACCATGTATTTTCATTAACCCATGCGCATCCGCCAAGCACACGAATATCCATAAATATGTTTCCGCTTTTTTGGGGTACAAAAAATTGAGTTCCATTTCCTGGGCCAAGAACCGAAGACCATAATATATCTCCAGTTGTATCTATCTTAAATAGCCAAGTATTGTCATCATTTATGGATCCTGAAAAATTTTGATAATTTGAATTCGCCACATCTCCGCCAGTTCCCGAAAGCCAAGGATTATAGTTATTGAAGGAAAAAAGTCCAGAACTATCACTTGCCATCTTAACGCTATTATTAAAAAGTTGCCAATCATCACCATAAGATTTTTCCCAAATAATATTTCCAATTGAATCAACCATTAATATCCAACAAAAATCAAGTCCTGAAGGAGAAGAAATATCTTCATCAATATTTGGATGAGATCCTCCACCTCCTCTTCCACATAAATAATAGCGTCCGTTGGTTGTCGGAATTAAGTTTGATAAATAATCACCTGCAGTTCCACCATATTTTTTATTCCAATCTATATTTCCATTGTGATCAAGTTTTACTAACCAATAATCTGCTTTATAAGAACAACTATCAAAATTTCCGAATCCTCCAAAATCAAAAACACTATCGCAATGAATAGGGTATGCATCACCATCATACGAATCTGTTGAACCGCCGAAAATATAACCGCCATCACATGTTGGATATGCAACTGCTGCTACTTCATTTCCGCTTCCTCCATAGTTTCGAGCCCACTCCAAGTTCCCAATGCTATCCACCTTTATGATAAACGCATCATATGAGTTGAGAAAATTTCCAAATTGATCATAGTAAGTATGATTTCCTGGGATATCTCCATCGCTTGAATTTGTGTTCCCTGCTAGTATGTAACCTCCATCCGGAGTTGGTTGTATAGAAAATACAATATCAGTTTGTGAACCCCCATAACATTTCGACCACAATACATCTGGCGGAAGATTCTCTTGCGCTTTACAAAGTGTAACACTGCAAACAATAAGAAGAGCCGTAAAAATTTTCTTCATCGTAAAAACATTTTCCTTCAATAAAATTAATCCAATAAATCAATTACAATCAAAATCATTCTACTAAAACAAAACAGCCGGTTCGAAAATCCGAACCGGCTGTTTTGTTTTTTCTCTGTTCAAATTTTATATTTTTGTAAGCAATGAAAACAGTTATCATAAAAATAGAGAAGGATAACACCTTGAAACAGGTTCTTGATTTTGTAAAAAAACTGAAACTAAAAGTCAGTGTAAAAGACACCGACAAAGAATCAGAATTGGAACAAGACGAGTGGATGAGTTTCTCCAAACAAAATCTTGCTAAAGCTTATGGCGACGATGAACCCGAATATGATTTAAGTATGTTAAAAGAACCAAACCCTGAGTATAAATCTGCCAAGTGAAACAAGGGAATATTATTTTATCTGTACTTCCGCAGTCTGACGGAAAATTAAAATTGCGACCGGTTTTATTATTAAAACAATTACCAGGGCACGGCGATTGGATAGTTTGTGGAATCAGTTCGCAGTTGCATCAATACATCCCGAACTTTGATTTACTGATTGAAACTACTCATGCAGATTATAAAAAGTCCGGTTTAAAAATGCCCGGAGTTATCCGGTTAGGATTTTTAGCTGTGATTCCTGCTGAAGCTATTGCGGGAAGTATTGGTGAAATAAGCAGCACTTCTGTGAATGGATTATTAAAAACACTAAGCGATTATTTGCTGAAATAATTTTTCTCTTAACTCTTCATCACCTTCATCAACTCAATATTTGCGGAGTCGAGTTTGGAAGAGATTTCTTCTAACAATGATTCATCAGGAGAAGATTTTTTTAATTGTTCGGTCATATTCATAATGGCGCTCATGGCTAAGTGGTCCTGCGAATCGCTGGATTGAAAATGCAATTTCATTTCCTGAAATTTCTGGTTCAGTAATTCCGCTGCTGCCTGCACGGTTTGCGAATCGCTCTTGCTCACCTTCAACGAGTAACTTCTTCCGGCAATGTTTACAGTGGTGCGAACCTGCTCTTCCATTTTAAATTGCTTTTATAAAATTGATGCAACGGTCAACTTCACGAATGTATTCGTTCAGTTTCTTTTTCAGCTCCTGTGTGTCTTCTGAATTTTGCAAAGCAGCATTGCCGATATTTATCACCTTCATGGATTGCTCCAATTCTTCGAGCTGCTTTTGCTTCGCTTTCAATTCGCTGCGAAGCGATTCAACTTCCGATTTCAGTTTTGTATTTTGCTCAATCAATATGGTGTGTCGCTCAGCCACTCTTCGGGAGCGAGCTAAAATATCATCTGCTTGTTTGAGCAATTCGTTTTTCATGTTCTGATTATTGCATTCACTTGTGTTTCTAAAGCTTTAATCAACTTGTTCATGAGCGCTTCGGTTTCTTCGTCGGTCATGGTTTTGTTTTCATCGCGAAGCGTGAGACTGATGGCATACGATTTTTTTTCTGCACCGATTTTTTCTCCTCTGAACACATCGAACAACTGCACATCTTCCAATTGTTTGCCGGCCGTTTTTCTGCAAACGGTTTCCACTTCGGCAAACGAAATTTTTTCATCCATTACCAATGCAAGGTCGCGATTCACTGCCTGAAACTTCGGCAATTCTTTGAACTGAATTTTCTTCTTTCCCGAAATTAAGAGTATCGCATCTAAATCCAAATCTGCGTAATACACATTGCGGCGCAAATCATATTGCTTCAATAATTTTTCGTTGACGAAACCAACGGCTCCGATTAATTTTTTATTTACCAACACATCCAGATAAGTTGATAGTTGGTGGTTGTCAGTTGTTGGTGTGATGAATGAAATTGTTTTTGCGCCACACAAATTCAAAACCGATTCAACAAAAGATTTCAGTTCATACAAATCTGCTTCAACCGGTTTCGATTTCCAGTGTTCCGCTTTTGATTTTCCGGAAGTGAGAATGGCGAGCCGGAATTCTTCCACATACTTTCCTTCTCGTTTCGAAAATATTTTTCCGGTTTCAAACAATCGTAAATTTTCCTCCTTGCGATTTTGATTGTAACGAATGACTTCAAGTGCTGATAACAACAACGAATTGCGCAAACCATCCAAGCCCGCATTCACATAATTCTGGAAGCGCACCAATTGTTCTTCCTGCTCCGGAAAAAGAGTGGAAATATTTTTTGTGTTGACGATGCTGTTATTCATCATCTCCGAAAATCCATTTGCCGAAAGATGATTGCTGATGTTTTCCAATTGCGCGCGCTGCACATCTTCAGTGCGGCGATTGCTGATGCTGGAATGAATGTAGCCCGGGAAAGGAATTTGCTCGAAACCTGTGATGCGCAAAACTTCTTCCGCAACATCTTCAAACAATTCCACATCAATTTTATGCGAAGGAACTGACCAGGTTGATTGCGCAGAATTTTTTTTCGACTGAATAAATCCCAATGACGAAAGTGATTTATCAACCTGCGCTTCATTCAGATTGTAACCAGCCAACTCATTCAATCGCGAATAATTCAGTTCCACTTTTTTAACTGTTACAGGTGAAGGATAAACATCAACAATTTGATATTCAATTTTTGCTCCGGCAAATTCCTCTATCAATAAAGCAGCGCGACGAATTGCATATTCCGTCAGCGAAATATCAATTCCTTTTTCGAAATGAATGGCTGCATCTGTACGAAGATTATGTCGGACTGCTGTTTTGCGAATAGTGCCTGAATGGAAATTGGCGCTCTCTAAAAAAATATTTTTTGTTGCATCAGTCACTCCACTTTTCTTTCCGCCAAAAACTCCGGCAATGCACATTCCTTCCGTTGCATTGCAAATCATCAAATCATCTTTCGAAAGTTTAATTTCTTTTTCATCGAGTGTGATGAATGGAGTTCCTTCAGAAAGTTTTTTTACAATCACTTTATTTCCTGCAATGCAATCCGCATCAAAAGCATGCAACGGCTGACCACATTCGTGCAAAACAAAATTGGTTATGTCCACCACATTATTAATGGAGCGCAATCCAATACTTTCTATCCGTAGCTTCAACCACTCAGGTGATTCGTAAACTGTTACACCTGTAAGCAACATGCCCATGTATCGCGGGCACGCAATTTTATCTTCAATAATAATTTCAATCGGCGATGGCTTCAGATTTTTTTCATCTGAAAAAATGGAGGAAGGAATATTCAGTTGTTGCAAATAATTTTTATGAGTCGCTAACCACGCACGCAAATCGCGCGCAACACCAATGTGCGAAAAAGCATCAGAGCGATTCGGTGTTAATCCAATCTCCAATGTGTAATCATCTTTAAGGTTGAATAAATCTTTTACAGCGCTTCCAACAATTGCATCTTCTTGCAAAATCATAATGCCTTCGTGATTTCCGCTCAAACTGATTTCGTCTTCAGCGCAAATCATTCCTTCACTAACCTCTCCTCTGATTTTTGATTTTTTTATTTTGAATGGTTCACCTGTAACAGGGTGAACAGTGGTGCCATCAATAGCCACAATTACTTTTTGTCCGACTGCAACATTCGGTGCGCCGCAAACAATTTGCAAATCTGTTACACCACCAACATCCACTTTCGTGATTCGTAATTTATCAGCATTCGGATGAGCGACAACTTCTTTTACAAAGCCAACCTTCAATCCGGCGAGACCGCCTCGAATGGATTCTTGTTTAATAATATCTTCAACTTCCAACCCGATTCGGGTGAGAATATCAGCGGCTTCGTTTACTTCAATATCAGTCGGTAAATATTCTTTGAGCCAGTTCCAGCTAATTTTCATTTGCGTTTTTTACTTCAGCGTTTTATCAATCACCTGCAATACATTCAAACTATCAGTATCAGTTACAAATGTTACGATGTGCACACTGTCTGCATTCCATGAAGCCGGAATAGTAAAATCAGGAAGTGAAATCAATAATGGATGATTTGGAATTTTACTTCCGCCAATCGGTAACCCAACAGAAGGAGTCATCATACCACGCAACGCGTGACGGTGAACATAAAAAGTATCAATTCCGGGTTGGTCTAATTGAGGATCAATCATTCCACTTTCTATTAACATCACACTTAAATTATTATTGACTGTTACCTCTTCAGTGTATTGCAACTGCACTTTCAGGTTTAAGATTCTTGATACATCATCGTATAGTTTTACCAATCCCATTTGCACTTTAGGCATTGTATCTAAAATTTCAGCCGCAACTTTTCCAGCCCAAAGAGTTTTATCCAGTATTCGTGAACCCTGTGTTGTAAAATATTTTCTATTGATATCAGCACTTGGAAAAAATCCTACAGGACCAACTAACGCGGCAATGTCATCACCTTGTGTAGTTATGAAATCATAATTGCTGATTCCTGTATATGCATGCGCCAAATTACCGGTGTGTATTGCAACATTTACTACTCTGCCCTCCGCATACGCATTCAATATTCCTGCGGCTACAGCATGACCTTGCGGACAATTGACACAACGAACTCCGGTGTATTCTTCCAGCAAAACATTTTTCAGCTGGGAGTTTAATGTTGTATCCAAAACAACCGTTGTATCAACCGGAGGTGTGTTGTCGGTGAAATTTACTCCCGGACAAGTTTCTTTACACCCACTCCAAAATGATGCAGCAGAAATTAAAAATATAATTGAAGCGAATTTTTTTATCAATGATTTCATGGTTGCTTGCTTTTAAAAAGTTGAGGTGATTCCCATTTTTACTCCGCTGAAAGCTGGTTCGTAACGACAAACTCCGCCGGTGCAATTGTATCCTTCAACTTGTTTTAAATAACTAATGGAGAAACGGGTTGCGTTTTGCGTAAAGCCAAAAAAGAAATTGTAATAATTTAATTTGTTCGGATTTTTTTCAGGATTCGGTTTGATGTTGTACATATCAGAAACCGAGAAAGAAAATTTGGGCGCGATATTGAATTCTACCAATCCAAAAGCCCAACTGCCATAATCCTGATCGGAAGAAAGATATTGCAACTCGGCACGCAACGATTTTTTCTTATTGATTTTATAAGTTGCTTCAACAAAAGGAGTAATTGTTTTTACAACCGGAACACCAGGTTCATTCTGATAAACTTCCTGATTGTAATTAACGGTTTGAAATCCGATTTGAGGTTTAAATTTTTTAGAAACAGAAAATTCAACATCACCATAAATTTCCTGAAACAGGTTGGTGTTTTTTAAATCATCTACTTTCGAATAATTGAGTGTAACCGTTATTCCTTTTTTAGGCGTGAAAATCACATCGCCTTCATAAGCCTGTTCGCCCAAATATTGTGCAGCTGCATTGTAGCGGGAGAGCAAGCGCAAAGTATTTTGTCGGGTCAATGATGGAAGATAATTCATAACCCCATTCAGCAGGGCTTCGTTTGGCGAAGTGCGCAAAACAAAATTTTCGGTGCGCTTGTACTGCGCTGTAATTCCAAAACCTTTTTTTGAATAGGATAATGAAGTGTAAGCAACATTTCCGCTTTTGTCTTCCAGTTTTGACGATGCGGTATAGATTGCCTCATGTGTTTTGTAAGCATACTCAGCATACCACGACAGGTTTTTAAAATTTAGAGTATTATAAGCCGACATTACATACACATTGTACATTGGGCAAAACCGTTGTTCCAATGCATAAGTATTAATGGTGCTCACAATGCTGTTCATGTTTTCCTGATCAATGGTTCTGTTCATGTAAGCAACTCCGGGAATCAATCGTATGTTTTCACCAATTGGTACATCACCTTCAAGATTTAATCCCTTCATGATTGGTTTATAGGTGAGAAATTGATTCTTCTGGCGACCTGTGAATCCTTTTATTTTCCAATGGTCATTAATTTTATATTCCAGTTTTAAACCCATTACTGCATAATCAACCCCTAAGCCGCGATCTTCATAACTTCTAAAAACTATTCCGCTGCCAAACTGATCATAAAAATTGCCAGCTGTTATTTTTAAATTTTTTACTTCCTTATTTATAAACCAAAATCCCAATCCCTGATCAGAATAAGACGAGAGTGGGTTGAATAAATTTGAGTTGTGAAAAAAATCAGCTCTGATTCCTGCGGTAAAACCCATGATGCTGTAATTCAGATTCAGCCACGATTCGTCTGACGATAAAAAATGCTCATACAATGGTGTGCCGTTGGCTCCTATGATTGAATCTTTCATAAAGAAATATGAATTCAATTGAAGATTCCCGCTTAATTGCCCGCCTTGCTGCGCAAGGTTTCGGAATGAAATGATTGTTAATAGAAGGAGCAGAAGGGCTCTTTTCATGTTTGATGGTTTAAGGCGATAAATATATAAGTTTCAACAGGATTATAAGTCGACGACGATTATCAGTTATTTTGAAATAAAAACTGCATGATTACATTTGATTTTCTTTGATGGCATCATAATTGAAAATCCAAATCCCCAACCCAAAATTAATTTTATGAAAATGTTCGTTTGCAATTTCCAAAAAAAATTACTTGCCCTGTTGATTGTGTTTTCTTTTTCTATGAATCAATCATTCGCCCAGAATGGAAAAAAACTCCCTTCAATCAATGTCACAAATATGAATGGTGAAAAAGTTGATATAAGTACATTGGTTGGCAAAGGAAATATTGTAATCATAAATTTTTGGGCTACCTGGTGTGTGCCTTGTAAAAAAGAATTGAATAACCTATCTGAAATGTATCAGGAGTGGAAAGAAAAATACAAGGTTGAAATTGTGGCTGTTAGTATAGATGATGCAAAAAACTCTTCGAAAGTAAAAACAACAGTTGATGGTTCAGGTTGGCCATTTACCATTATGCTCGATCCAAATCAGGATTTAATGCATGCGTTAAATTTTCAGGCTCCGCCTTATTCGCTAATCATTGATAAAGACGGAAACATTGTTGAAACACATACTGGCTATGTGGATGGTGATGAATTTTTAATGGAAGAAAAAATAAAAGAGTTATTTGCTAAATAATTATAGCAGGTTTTAAAAAAAGTTATTTAATCAGGTTTGTTTCTGGTTATGCACCTGTTTTTTCAGGTTCTGTTTTTTAATCAATGCACAAAATCACATATTAATTTGATTGGCTTTCTTTGCAAATACTAATGAATACTACTATCAAATTAATTGAATGCCCGAGAGATGCCATGCAAGGCATGAAAGCATTCATACCAACTGAAGAAAAAATTTCTTATCTCAATACATTATTGAAAGTTGGTTTTGACACACTCGACTTCGGAAGTTTTGTTTCTCCGCATGCCATTCCGCAATTAGCCGATACAGCATTGTTGCTTCCGAAACTGGATTTGGATAATTCGAAAACAAAATTGCTGGCCATCATTGCGAATGTTCGTGGTGCGAGAGAAGCAAATATGTTTGAACATATTTCTTATATGGGCTTTCCGTTTTCCATTTCAGAAACTTTTCAGAAGAGAAATACAAATTCCACGATTGAAGAATCGTTAAAGGCGGTAGAAAGTATTTGGAACATTTGCGAACAGAATAAAAAACAATTGGTGGTGTATCTGAGCATGGGTTTCGGAAATCCGTATGGCGATAAATGGAATGCAGATATTGTGCTGCAGTGGACATTGCGATTGGTACAGATGGGGGTAAAAATTATTTCACTTGCCGATACAGTTGGCGTAGCGAAGCCTGAAGATATTTCTAATCTATATAAACTTTTGATTGCTCAATTTCCGTCGGTTGAATTCGGCGGTCACTTTCATACAAAACCAAATGAATGGAGAGAAAAAATTGAGGCAGCATTTAATAATGGTTGCAGAAGATTTGACGGAGCATTAAAGGGATATGGCGGATGTCCTATGGCTGATGATGAACTCACAGGCAATATGCCGACTGAAAATCTGATTTCGTATTTTGAAGAAAAGGAAATTCCTTCGGGCTTAAATAAAAATGCAATGACCTCATCAATGCAAGCCACCGATCAATTATTTTCAAAATATACTTTACACTGAATTGTTTAATGCCACGAATGAAACTACCTAATTTTTTTATTGTCGGTTCGGCAAAATCAGGAACCACATCTGTATATAATTACCTGAAACAACATCCGGATATTTTTATGTCGCCTATTAAGGAAACACATCATTTTTCTACTGATATTGACAGTAAAAAATTTCGCCCTGATTATGCTGCCAACCTGAATAGAAACATTGATACCTGGCTAAATGGCGATCAGCGAAAAGAAATTTTTCATGCTTTTATCAATGATTGGGATAAGTATGTAAAACTGTTTAAGCATGCTGAAAATCAAAAAGCTGTTGGCGAAGTCACTAACTCCTACTTGTATTCTACTGCTGCAGCAACTAATATTCACGCTAAATTTCCAGATGGAAAAATTATAATGATACTTCGCAATCCTGTTGACCGCGCATTCAGCCATTTTCTGATGGATTTGAAAAGCGGTAGAGAAACCGGCGATTTTATTGATGCTTTGAAAAGAGACATGGCAAAACCGATGAAGGGTTGGGGAATTTCAAATGTGTATTTTGAAATTGGTTTGTATTACGAACAAGTGAAAAGATATTTAGAAGTTTTTCCAAAAAATCAGGTGAAAATTATTTTGTATGATGATTATCGAAATAATGCTGCTAAAGTTTTGAAAGAAATTTGTGAATTCCTTTCTATTAATCCTGCTTTTGAATTTGAATTTTCAAAAGAGCACAACAAAGCAATGTTGCCAAAATCCAGTGCAGTTACATTAATGATGAAACAACGGGGATTAAAAAATTTTGTGAAAGATTTTTTTCCAAAATCGTTGAAGAAAAATCTTAAGAAAATATTTTTTACAGAAAAAAATTTACCAAAACTTTCAACCGACGATAGAAAATATTTAGTTGAATTATATAAAACTGACATTCAGAATTTATCGAAATTGATTAATCGCGATTTATCAAACTGGTTAAAAACCTGAATTCATTCAGTTCTGAATTATATCTGTTTTCTGAATAATTGCCTGATGGAAACCAGATGGCCAAACAAAATTACAGGAACAATAAAAGAAGGGAGTAACGAAAACGGAAAATATAAAACTGCAATGTTCGGTTGCTCAAAAGCGAATTGCTGAAATGGAAATGGCGCAGCTAAAATTGCGTTCACCACAATGTTCATCAGCAGCGCAAGTGAAAATATATTCTAGAGTAAA
>JAHEZG010000419.1 GCA_023251195.1 Chitinophagaceae bacterium
AATGCCGGGAACAATCTGCGTTGATAATAACTGGTGAGTATTTAAATCATATTTAAGTAATGTATTGTCGGCCGAAACATAAATATTAGCGTCATCAACAACAACATCCGATGCAAACCGGGCATTATCAATGGTATCAAAAACTGAGTAAGTATTTGTTTGCGGATTATAAGTTCCGATGGTTACAGGTTTATCGATTTGCTGAAGTATGTAATCGTATCGTCCTTCATTTAAAATGATTACCTGATTAAGTGTTTGTTGGGCATTTGCAATTACACTGCAAAAAAGAATTGCAGTAAGGATTAATTTTTTTTTCATGAGTTATTATTTGTGTTTAAAATTTATTCTGTTGTGTGAAAGATTGTTGCAACAGCAAGCGCAGAAATAAATTTCCCGCAAACCGAGCAACTTTTCCTCCGAAAGTTCTGATTGTCTTGGTTGATTGTTACACCAACTGTATTTGTCTGGCAGGTCTTCTGACTCATCTTTTTTGAATTCGCCTTCCCGGCTTTGCATTGCAAAGACAGTGGCAATTTGAATTCAGATTTTCAAGATTCACAGCAGCGGGGACTGTTGAGGTTTTGCACCTTATTCCCTTTTCATTCCTTCAACAGGAAACCACGACGGGGGCGAATGTAACTTTCAATTTGATTTTTTGGTAATCAGCGAAACGAGATATTTATAGTCCGAATAATTTTCACTATTCCCTATTGTCATGCTGAGCTTGTCGAAGCACACAATTCACTCACTCGAATACCCCATTGCCGCATGCTTCATTTCAGTTGAAAGTTTTTCACCCAGATATTTATCAATGAAATTATGAACGAGATACATAACTGGAGTAAGCACAATTGCAGCTAAAAATTTATAAGTGTAATTGAATAAACAAATCGCCATCACCAGATTCATGCTCCAACTCTGACCGATATAAAATGCAATGAAGAGCACTATAAAACTATCCACCAATTGCGAAACCAAAGTACTTCCGGTTGCACGAAGCCACATTTTCTTTTCGCCTGTTCTCCTTTTCACCCAATGAAAAACTGTTACATCCACAATCTGACTGACTAAAAATGCAGTAAGCGAACCGAAAATAATCCACATGCCTTGTCCGAAAATGGAATTGAAAGCAGCAGTCATATCAGGCACTCCTTTCGCGGAATTTACTCCTGTCCAGAAATCGGCTGGAGAAAGTTGCATGGCAAAATAAAACATGATGAATGCATAAGAGATTAATCCAACAGCGATATACGAAACGCGCCTCACTCCTTTTGGTCCGAAATATTCATTGATAATGTCTGTCATTATAAATTCCAATGGCCACAGCAAAACTCCGCAAGTGAGATTGAATGAAATTCCAGATTGACCAAACACAGTTGCATTGAGTTGACTTAAACCTAAAGTTTTTTCCAATGAAAATATTTTCACACCAATACACTCAGCAATCAACGCATTGGCAACAAAGAATGAACTGAGCACCATGAACACTTTAGTGCTTTTATTTTGAAGAGAGATGTGCATGAGAATAAATTTTAGTCCGCCAAGGCGGATTAGATTTTAGATTAATTGTAGAATTCAGTTTGCAAATTGCAGAATTATTTAGAATCGTTTTGAATTTTTATTTTTCACTTTTACTTTTTAATTATTTATGTCGCACATAACAATTTATACAGATGGTTCTTCGCGCGGAAATCCCGGTCCCGGTGGCTATGGAATTATTCTCGCTTCCGGTCATCACCGAAAAGAATTATCAAAAGGATTTAAACTAACCACCAACAACCGAATGGAATTACTTGCTGTGATTGTTGGATTGGAATCAATAAAAATTCCCGGAAGCGAAGTGCATATTTATTCCGATTCGAAATATGTGGTTGAAGCGGTGGAGAAGAAATGGGTTTTCGGTTGGGAGAAAAAAGGATTTAAAGACAAAAAAAATCCTGACTTGTGGAAACGATTTTTATTGGTGAATGCAAAACACAAAGTAAAGTTTCATTGGATAAAAGGTCACAACGAGCATTCTGAAAACGAGCGTTGCGATGTGCTTGCAACTGAAGCAGCAGATGGATATGATTTGGAAATTGATTCAGGTTATTTAGAATCGAAAAAATAATTTCTCGGTTCAACAAAATAAAAAAGTCACTCCCTTTTTAGGAAAGTGACTCCGTTATTTTCAGGTTAGTTAAATTATTTAGTTATCACAAATTTTTCTCGCTTAAAAACTTTTCCTCCGGCAACTACTTGATACAAGTATATGCCACTTGGTAAATCAGCATAATGCAATGAAACGGAGCGATTGTAAGAAGGCAACTCAATGGCTGAAAGTTTTTTTCCACCCAAATCATATAACTCTAACCAGCCACTTCCTTCATAAGGTAAAAAGTAATTGATATTAAAATTTCCATCGCTCGGATTTGGAAACAAAGTGATTTCAGAATTTTCAGAATTTATACCCTGCTGATCATTTATTCCTGTAGCATTTACAGAAGCGCATGTATGAGGAGTTCCTATAAAAATATTTGAGATTGATGCAGTTCCAATCGTTACATCAAACATTGTTGAAGCCATAGGAGCATAAGTTGTATTTATTGTTTGTGAGGTAGCTGAACTAACATTTAATGATACAGGTGCTTCATGGCAAAATCCGTTTCCGTTTTCATCAATTGTGCACAAGAAAGCCCAGTAGGCCATTCCGGTAATTGCGTAAGTGTGTTCGGT
>JAHEZG010000420.1 GCA_023251195.1 Chitinophagaceae bacterium
ACTAGAAAACATAGGAGCTTTTTCCCAGCAGATCAAACATATCGGTGCTCAATATTTTTTGAAGTATTGTTTTTTCAGTCATCAATCCCCAAAACAATAATGCGATGCCAAACATTGGCAGAAACAAATTGTTAATTGCTATTCCCATTGGATGCATCACTCCATATTTAAAATCTCCTTTCAAAAAACTTAATGCAAGTAAACTGAGAATGATAAAAGCGATACCAGCATAAGTTGCCCAATTGGTTTTTATTATTTCTCCATGCTTCTTATAAAAAAGTGCCAATGCAATTCCTATAAAAAATTCTGAGCACCTTCCAAAAAAAGTATAATTAAACATGAATTTATAATTGGCAAAAAATCCATAAAAGTTATAGCGGCTGAATACAAATACTAAAAGCAATCCGATTGAAATAATTATTACTGGAACTGAAACAAGATTGATTTTTTTTCTTCTTATCAAAATAAAAAAAACGGGAGCAGTAAAATAAAATAACTCTTCAACCGTGAGCGACCAACCTTGTGCAATTCCTGAAAAAACAAATTGCTGAAAAAAGCCTTTCAGAAAAGTGATGTTAGTGAGGTATAAAACAAATGGGTGCGATAAATTTTGTTGTGGAAACACCAGGAACACAACAAATGTGAGAGTAGTTAAAATAAAATACATTGGATAAATCCGTGCGATACGATTGACCATGTATTTTCTGAAATTTATTTTTATCGAATCAAAATATCGGTAAGCAATCAGAAAACCACTCAATACAAAAAAGATAGTAACACCAATGTGAAATTCATTGGTGAAATGATGCAATACAGCTAATGAACCATTTGCATTGAACGGATTGAAGTGATGAAAGAAAACCATGAAAGCTGCAATGGCGCGAACTCCGGTTAGTGCCGGAAAATAATTTGTTTTAATTGTCAGGTCTGCTGCAGCGCCGGTCATAATTTTTTTTATTGCACAAAGGTTGGCTGATGAATTTTTAAATATTGAAAGGTTAATTATACAAAAATCATTCTGAGAAACCATTTTCAGTTTTTGAAAGGAATGCGATAAGCATTTTCTTAAATCTTCAATTCAAGATTGAATGAATAATTTCAACTAAACCATGCCTGACTTAATGCAACTACTTTACAACATTGGTGCTCTTTATTCCATTCACCAAAACAAATAGCTATGAACGCACAAAAAATTATTTCCTCACTTGTTTTCATCCTCGCTTCCGTATTCGCACATGCACAATTCCCTGCCGGCGCTCACGGTGGTTTAATTGGTTTTTCGGGCAACTATGGAAATTCGTTTTTAAATGAAAATGATTATGACCGGAATTCGAATAATGTTTATGTCAATGTATATCCCGGAATAACTTTTTATAAGGAAGGCAACAAGTCGTTTTCAACCGGATTGAACCTTAGCTACTATAATCAATTTCAAAAAAGTAAATCGTTAACTGATACTACTTCCTATAAATATTCATTTATGAGTGCCGGATTATTTACAGATTGCGATAAATGGATAACTTTATCAGGAAGCAATCAATTGTTTTTTATTACAGGATGTAATTTTTCGGCCGGAGCAGCTACCCGTTCAAATAAAAATTTCAATGATACATTAATCAACAGTTATTCATCAATGCAGTACCAGGCAGGGTATAATTTCCACATTGGCATCAGCTACATCCGCAGCAGCAGGTGGATCTGGAATCTTCGGTATGTTCCGTTTGCAGCAGGTATTAATTACAGCCGCGACCGAACCGATACTTCAAATCGGCCAAATGGAACCACTGCAGCAAATGTTTCTTTTTTTTAATTCGGGTGTCGGATTTTCAATGGTGTATTTATTTGGCAAAAAGATTTGAAAATGTTATTAAAAAAAACCTGGCATTTTATTGCGTTTTTTTACTCCGTATTTTAAAAAAAATGTAACCACAAAATTATTCTCGCAGAATTTTACTTTTGTTTCGAATTAGAAACACTGTTTCATTATGCCTTACTACATGCGCATGGGAAAAATTCCCGCAAAGCGCCACACCCAGTTTCGTAAACCAGATGGTTCGCTTTATTCAGAACAGCTATTTTCAACTGAGGGATTTTCAAGTATTTATTCATTGCTGTATCACAATCATCCACCTACAGTTATTTCAGGAGTTGGAGAAGAATTCAGTGTGGAACCTAAAATTGCTTTAGCTAAACATTTACGCAACCGAAGTTTTCTTGGTTTTAATGTGGCTGCCGAAGATCAGTTTCTGCCATCGCGAAAAGTGCTGATGCTGAACAGTGATGTAACCATTGCGGTAGCTGCACCACGCAAAAGCATGACCGATTATTTTTATAAAAACGGTGAAGCAGATGAATTGCTATTTATTCACGAAGGAAGTGGCACGCTACTTACCATGTATGGCAAAATTGATTTTGTGTATGGCGATTACATTGTTATACCGCGCGGCACCATATATCAGTTGAAATTTAATGACGAGAAGAACCGGTTATTGGTAATGGAATCGTTCAGCGCCATTCGTGCACCAAAAAGATATTTGAATGAAGTGGGGCAACTGCTCGAACACTCGCCTTACTGCGAACGCGATATTAAAGTGCCAACTGAATTGGAAACACACGATGAGAAAGGTGATTTTCTGATTTACATTAAAAAGAAGGGAATGATGTATCCATATCATTATGCCTATCACCCGTTTGATGTGGTGGGTTGGGATGG
>JAHEZG010000117.1 GCA_023251195.1 Chitinophagaceae bacterium
ATTTTGTTGATGTCAAGACATTTACACTCCAAGGTTCTATTATCAATTTTAGCGTTGCTTTTTCTTTCTGAAAGAAATGCGGCGCAATGTCCGTTCACTACTTCAGGAGTGGTTACAAATGTTACCTGCTTCGGATTTTTAAACGGAGCCATTGATCTTTCAATTGCCGGGGGATCTGGTGGCGGAAGTCCAACTTATTGCATGCCATCTTATACTCAACCCGGATGCAATTGCACACCAACATGGGATTTTATAAATAATTTTTGGACCACAGGAGGATCTACCAATATTTCAAGTTTAAACTCTGGATGCAATGGGGTTCTTCCAACCAACTACCATTATTTCAATACCATGACAGTAACCGTTAATCCGGGCCAAACATTTGGAGTACATGTTCAATGCGCCACTTCAGGATGCGGCTCTACTTACTCTCACGGTGAGCGGATATGGGTAGATTGGAATAACGATGGCGACTATGCTGATGCAGGTGAAGATTGTTACAACACCGGCTCCGCAGGATTTCAGGTTTTCAACGGCAACATTACTGTCCCGATTGCTACTTCATGTGGTATGAAAAGAATGCGGGTTCGTTCAACCTATGCAGGAATTCCGGGGTCTACTCAGTATTGTGTTCAGCTTTCTTATGGAGAATGTGAAGAATACAATGTAATGGTTGGTGCACCTTACACTTATGCATGGAGCAATGGAGCAACTACTGAAGACATATCAAATCTTTCTGCCGGCACATACACAGTAACAGTTTCAAGCGGAGGAACATCAGCGATGGATACTTTTGTTGTAACTGAACCACCTGCATTTAATGTTTCCATCACACCATCAGGCCCAACCACTTTTTGTCAGGGCGATAGTGTTATTCTTTCCACCTCACTTGCCACTTCTTATAGCTGGAGCAATGGCGGAAATTTGATTTCAACAACTGCATTAACCAACGGTGCGTATTCAATTACTTGTACATCAGCAACCGGCTGCACATCAAGTGCTTCAATTTTTGTTACGGTTAACCCTTCTCCTCCAACACCAAATCTCACTGCATCTGGTGGAACATTTTTTTGCACAGGCGGAACAGTTACGCTTACCTCTGATGCAGGAGCAGCTTCTGTTTGGCAACCCGGCGGCGCAATTGGTGCAACATTAAATGTGAATTCATCTGGAAATTATACTGCAACCATTACTGATGCGAATGGATGTTTTTCAACCTCTGCACCGATTTCAATTACAGTTATTGCTCAGCCGATAGCTACTATTGCTGCAAGCGGACCAATTACTTTTTGCCAGGGTGGAAGTGTTATACTTACCGCAAACTATCCAACCGGAATTCTTTGGAACAATGGGTCAACCTCTACATCAATAACTGTAAATTCTTCAGGATCATTTTCTTTTATTGTTGATTTAGGAAATGGTTGTTCTGATACATCGGCAAATACAATTGTAACAGTTAATCCAAATCCAACTCCTGTAATAACTCCGACAAGTGCTACCACATTTTGCCAAGGCGGTTCGGTTACACTTAATTCAAATTACAACAATGGAAATTTATGGAGCAGCGGTGCTAATACACCTTCAATAAATGTAGTGGCTTCAGGGACATTTACAATTACCGTTACAGATGCAAATGGATGTTCAGGAGTTTCACCTGCAGTTAATGTTACTGTTAATCCAATTCCTGCTGCACCGGTAATTACACCAAATGGTCCAACCACTTTTTGCCAGGGAAGCAGTGTAACGCTTTCATCAAATTATCCAAATGGAAATTTATGGAGCACCGGAGCAAACACATCTTCTGTTAATGTGGTGAGCAGCGGAAATTTTTCAGTGGTATATACTGATGCAAATGGATGTTCATCGCAGTCTGCAAACCTAATGGTAACAGTTAACCCGGTGCCTACTGCAAGTATTGGCGCTGCACCTGGTGCCATCTGTTTAGTTAATTCTACCACAGTAACTTATGTTGGCAGTGCAAGTGCTGGAGCAACTTATAACTGGAATTTTGGTGGTGGAAATATAATATCCGGTAATGGACAAGGACCTTATAATCTGAATTTTAATGCTGCAGGAAATTATACAGTTACACTTTCAGTAACTGAATTAGGATGTACAAGTAATTCAGCCACTACAAGCATTACTGTTTACGGAACTCCTGTATCAACATTTTCCATTTCAGAAGATACCATTTGTTCCGGTGAATCAATCATACTGCAATACAATGGAAATTCATCAGCCTCTTCAAATTACATTTGGGATGTTGGCTCCGGGATTATTGTTTCGGGTACCGGTCAGGGGCCGGTAAGTGTGCAAATCAATGCCGCAGGATTAAATGCAGTTTCATTAATTGTTTCAGAAAACGGCTGTGTTTCATTAACAACCACTCACTCAGTTTTGGTGCATCCATTACCTCAGGTTAACATTAACGCCTCACCGCATACAGCATGCGATTCTTTAACAACAACTCTTGTTACTACAACGCAGGGAATTTCATATTTATGGTCGCTTGGTGATGGAACTTCAGCAACTACTACCTCTGTTGATCATTTTTATCCGAACGGAATTTATGATGTTGCTCTTACAGTTACAGATAACAATGGCTGCTCAAACACGCTCACGCTTGCCGGATACATTGTAGTGCTGCCTACTCCGGTTGCTGCATTTACCTACAAACCAACAACTGACTCTGCAATTGATTTAGATGGGGCAATAATTACTTTCATTAATCAGTCGATTAACGCCACTATTTATAGCTGGAATTTTGGTGATGGCGGAAGCAGTTCGTTTGCCAATCCGTACTATGCCTATACTGATACCGGAAGGTTTGAAGTATTAATGTATGCAATAAATGCTTTAGGCTGTTATGATAGTGCAAGCGCCGGCTACTTTATCGTCAGACCAAATCCTGAATATTTTATTCCAAATACTTTCACACCAAACAATGATGGCGAAAACGATTTGTTTAAAATTTATGGAAGCAGAATAGCAAGGGCTGAAATAAATATTTTTTCAAGAATTGGAGAGCGGGTTTATACAATAAAAAATACCGGCGATGGTTGGGACGGAACTTTTCGTGGCTTGCAATTGAATACCGGAGTATATGTGTATAGCGGAATTATTCAATTCGATTCGGGGAAGAAAAAAAAGGTAAAAGGAGATATTACTTTGCTCAGGTAATCAGATTTTTTTTTCAGCTTCCTGATTTTTGTTTAGTAAAATTTCAAGGAAATTTTTGTATGTAGAATTTATTGAATGAAATTTTTCTGTTTTCATTCGTGCATTTACCCCGATTTTTTTTCGCAATGACTCATCGTTAATCAAACGAAGAATTTGTTTTTCCCATTCATCAATATTGTTCACAATTAAAACATCATTTTCATTTTCTAAGTGCGGCGATAATCCAAATGGCGAAGCAACAATTGGCAATGCTGCGGCTCCGTATTCAATACTTTTATAGGCCACTTTCCCGCGAGTAAATTCGGTGTCCGACATAGCCGGATAAATGGCAATATCGGCATTGATTAGTTCGTTAAAAAAAGTTTCCCTGGTCCACTGCGTATGATTTATGATCCGACTGTTATATCCGCAAGTAGTTCTGCTAACCATTCTTAACTGCAATGGATATTTTAAGTTTATTTTTTCAAGCACCGGAAGTATTTCTTTCAGGTTAATGGAATTGGATTCGCTCCCGGTCCATAAAATATTGATCGGTGATTTTATAGTGTAATCAGTTTTTATTTGATAGGCATATACATCCACCACCAAATCGTTGTACCAAATATTCGGATTTAGTTTTTTAAAATATTGAAACAGGTGTTTGTTTACCACAGCAACTTTATTGCAAACAATTGCGGTTGTATTGACTAATTTTTTATTTCGCCCATAATCCGCATCAAAAAAATCAACTGTTACATTTTGATTCAACTTGCAAATTAATTTTTCGAGATAAGGTGTAAACTGATCGTAGTATTCCGGAAACATTGCCCGCTGGAAAAAAACCGCACGATAATTTCCTGCGCCAATGGTTTGAAACAACCGCCGCCAGAATGATCGTGCTAAAAACAAATATTCTTTTGTCCTTGATTTTGATTTGAAAAATATTTCTTCATCCTCCATTGCACTCCAAGTATAATGAATATCAAAAGTGTATTTATCTTTTTCCAGCAGTGGAAGAAAAATCTGAAAGCGCGAAATGGTTCCGATATTATCCTTGTGTGCATACGGAAAAAACAGGAAATCTTTTTTCGGATTTTTTCTTTTCAGCAGAAACGGAAACGCAATAAAAAAAAGTGCGGCTAATCTTCCAAAGGTTAATGCAAATAATAAAAACAGATATGCTGCTCTCTCAACCTGCTTTAATAAAAATGGAGTTTTCTTTTTCACTAAAAATTCGAACGCAAGAATACTTAGTTCACCGGCTCTTTCAAAGCGAGTTTCACCATCACTTTATTTCCCTTATCAAGATACTGCATGTTGAGATATGAATTCACAATGGCTATTCCTCTTCCGTGATTATCAAAAATGCGCGAGTCATCGAATTGCAAAAATTTTTCAAATTCAAATCCATCGCCCTCATCTTCAATCATCATGTGAATGATTCCCTCTTCTTTTTTCATGGAAACTTTCACTCGGCGGTTTTTGTATTGTTCAGCATTCAATCTCGCCTCAATTTCATCCTGCAATTTCCCGTTTTCAATCAAAGCAGTTTTTTCTTCGTAGGTAATTCCAAGATTTCCGTGCTCCACTGCATTCGATAATAATTCCGAAACATACATGGCTTCTTCGGGCACGGCACAAATATTTGCAATGCGCACAGCTAAAAATTCTCCTTCAACAACTGTGTGAAAATGAAACACTGCTTCATCCAGCAACCGAAAAGAATTTTCAGCTTGTTTTAATTTAGTAAGTAATTCTTTTTGATGTTCGTGATCAACAATTGCAGCATGAATGGTAGAAAGTAAAACTTCGCGTTTAATCGGTTTTGTTAAATAGTAATAAGCACCTGCATCAATTCCTTCCTTAATATTTTCAGGTTGATCCATTCCGGTTTGCATGATTACCTGAATGGTTTCATATTTAGATTGTTCACGAATCCATTTTAATAATTCAATGCCGTTCATTACCGGCATTTCCCAATCGAGCAACACGACTGCAATTGAATCAGTATTTTGTTCAAGAATATTTTGCGCATCCTTCGCATTCTCTGCAGTAAGTAATGAATAGCCTGCAGTGGTTAATAATGGCGATATGAGTTTTATACAAAGCGGATCGTCATCAACCAGAAGTATCGTTTGTTTCATCAATCAGTTTTTCGTTTCAATCACACAATAAAATGCAAGCTCAATTTTGTTTTCCGGAGAGCACACAGATTTTCTTTTCGTGATGTAATGCACCTGTTAAATCGAAGTACTCAAAGAAAATAATGTATGCGCCAACTTGTGCGCGAAGTTTATCATCGGTAATTCCATCCCAGTTGAAAAATCCTTTTTGCTCGAGCAATGCATTTTGCACCAGGGAACGAATGAGCAAACCTCTTTCATTGAAGATGGAAACATTGGCAACATAACCCGGCTTATCAAAATTATAAAGCACTGAAACCACATCATTGAATCCATCCTGATCAGGAGAAAAAACCTGCGGGTCAACAGTGATGTTGTTATCGCCCTGCGGATTTTTGTATTGCGAATTCTGATATGCCGGAGTTCCAAATCCAACTGTTGAAGCGGCAGAATGCCAGTTGAGAGAATCCTGTGTAACAGCATCTGGCGAAATCCGTTCGAGGGTTACACCTTCGTGATTATTCAGTAATGCGAATTGCCATTTATCACTATATCGTAATTCATCTAAAATATTTCCATTGATGGTCGTGAGCACAACAGTTCCTTTATCATCATTGAATGATGGTAGCGAACTCACCGGTAAAACATTTTGCGGATTCGGTGTTATGAAATTTGCTTTTACCCAATCTGCATTTTCAGTGATGGCAACATATTCACCAGGCATTAATAAAAATCCATCGCTGCATTGCCAAGGAGAAATAACTGCGCCCGTGTCGTTTCGCGATGCGATATACAACTGTTTTAAATCTAAAATTTTATCAGAGCGATTAAACAGTTCAACATAATCAGCGCCGCCGGTTATCGGGTTGTATAAAATTTCATTGATGATTACATCATTCGAATCCGGATTTTCGGGAACAGCAAACTGTGTGGAGTTATCTTCAGCAATAACATTTCCTGTGCAATCAGAAAGATTATTGCCGGTAATGGTATAGATGGTTCCTTGCTGAATGGTTTGTGATAATGAAATTACCACAATGGAGAAATCATTTTGCGGAGCAGCAGAATTAATTGTTCCGAGTGAAGGTGTAACAGAATAATTTCCAATCAAACTTGCTATGGCGCTATCCAGCGATTCACTGAAAAATAATTTGATGGTTTGATTGTCAATAATTGTTGCACGCAATAATTGCGGCGGTGTTGTATCCGGATTATTTCCGTGAACAGAATTTATTTTTCCGGGAGTTCCTCCTGATGAATTCAAACTCGCCTTCCAGTTTGTACTTGCTGCGCACGGATTTGCAGGATCAATTCTTTCCAGCGACCAACCACCTGCATCTTTCAATGCATCGTTGTACCAACCTGAAGAATAGTTAACTGCATTTATCAGTTTTCCATTTTCATTTCTCAGTTTCAAACTATCTCCATCATCATTTAAAGTTGGTATTGATGAAAGTGCAAGCGTGTTTCCGAAAGAAGAGAACAACGAAAAATTTGAAGTACTGCACAAAATCAAAAAGCTGTCGGGTTGAATGGTGTAGGATGGAATGGGATAAGTGCTTGTTGCATCACTGATAGTCCAGTTGTTAAGGTTAATTGGAAATGCACTGCGATTAAAAAGTTCGAGATACTCCGCATTGGGCAATGCAACAACCGGATTCGGATTCGCCATTATTTCGTTTATGAGTACATCGAATTGTTGAGGTTCATAAAAACTGAATTGCACATTGGTGCCCGGAGTTCCGTTGCCTGCAATGTCCTGCACGCCTAAGCAAGTGAGTGTGTAGTTAGTTGCACTTTGCAGTGGATTTAACAATTTCAAATGAACCAAACTGAAATTCGAAGCATCACGAGTGGCACTATCGGGCTGACCGATTGAATTATTAATTGTATAATTTAATTTATTAGATGAGGTAGCAGAATCAACTGCCTCACTGAAATTCAAATCAACATGCAAAGCATCTGTTACACTTGCGGATAAAATAGTTGGCGGTGTATTGTCAATGATAATGGGACCGACATATACATTGTCAAAAAAATGTTTGTTGAAAAAACTTGCGGTGGATTGCTTCACAGAAATTCCGAAAAAAGAAGTAGTGCTGTAAGTGTTATCAATAACAGTTCCTTCCATAAAATAACTGCTTCCTGTTCCTGTGTTATCGTCGCTCAGTGTAAAAATACCGGCGGCACTTCTGGTGACCTTCAATAAAAGTTGAGTAGTGCTGCCGGTTTGTGAGCGCCCATTTGTTCCGTCAATTAAAATTGTGTTTGTGTTTCCATCCTTTCGGTAAAGCGAAATATCATCACTTGTATTTCCAACACGAACAAAGTATCCCGACAACGATGATTTTAAATTTGCCTGATCAGAAATAAGATACACATCAATTAAATTATTTGATGAAGTCTGAAAATTCAGATTCAAGTAAAGATGCCACTCGGTATTCGACACCATTGTTGAAGCAGTGCTCAGATAAAAAGTATCGTTTACTACTGCGTTGTTCGAATTCAATTGCTGACTGGTTACTGTCCATTTTGAAACTTCGCCACTCCACAATGTTCCAATCGTAAAATCATTATCATCGAAATTATCATTGACTTGTGCGAACAAAATTTTCGGTAGAAAAAATACGAGCAGCAAAAATGTTTTTTGGAATACGGATTTCATGGTGTTGAAAAGGAATTCAATATTAAGCATCGCGATTCAAATTATACGAGAGTAATTTCGCCGGAAATATTTTTTGAATGAAAGTTGCAGTTATAGGAGTCACCGGAATGGTGGGAAGAGAAATGTTAAAAGTTCTTGCCGAACGAAATTTCCCTGTTGAGGAATTGATTCCGGTTGCTTCGGAAAAATCTGTTGGTCAAAAAATTTCTTTCCAAGGAAATGAATATTCTGTTGTCACAATTGACGAAGCCATAAAAAGAAAACCTGCCATTGCATTGTTCTCAGCAGGCTCAACTGTTTCGTTGGAGTATGCTCCAAAGTTTGCCGATGCAGGAACAACCGCGATTGATAATTCTTCAGCATGGCGAATGCATCCCGAAAAAAAATTAGTTGTTCCGGAAATAAACGGACAGGTGCTGACTGTTACAGATAAAATAATTGCGAATCCGAATTGCTCCACCATTCAGTTAGTGATGGTGCTGAATCCGCTGCACAAAAAATATCACATAAAAAGAATTGTGGTTTCTACTTACCAATCAGTAAGTGGAACCGGAAAAGCCGCAGTGAATCAGTTGATGAACGAACGAAATAATTTGAAAGGCGAAATGGCTTATCCGTACCAGATTGATTTGAATTGTTTGCCGCAAGTTGATGTGTTTCTTGATAACAATTACACCAAGGAGGAAATGAAAATGGTGAACGAAACAAAAAAAATTATGATGGACAACAGCATCGCACTCACCGCAACTTGTGTGCGTGTGCCAGTGATGGGCGGGCACAGCGAAGCAGTGAACATTACTTTCGAAAAAGATTTTGATTTAACCGAAGTGCGAAAAATTCTCAGCAACACTTCAGGTGTAACAGTGCAGGATGACATTGCCAATAAAATTTATCCGATGCCCATTAATGCGCATGGAAAAGATGATGTGTTTGTCGGAAGAATCCGCCGCGATGAATCGCTTGCCAACTCACTCAATTGTTGGATTGTTTCTGATAATCTTCGCAAAGGTGCTGCAACGAATGC
This sequence comes from Chitinophagaceae bacterium, assembly GCA_023251195.1. GTDB lineage: Bacteria > Bacteroidota > Bacteroidia > Chitinophagales > UBA10324 > UBA10324. The sequence continues at coordinate 8,972 of JAHEZG010000117.1, forward strand.
GGTGCAGATTGCTGAGTATCTTTTGAAAAATAACTTGCTGTAAAAAAATTTACCGCAGAGACGCAAAGGCGCAGAGACAAATTCCCCAATTCCCTGATCACCCAATTCCCTAAAAAGATGAGCGACGATTTGCTTCCCACCTATACACGCTCGCAACTCGCACTCCGTAACGGGCAAGACAAACCTGAAATATGGATTGCGTTTCAAAAAATTATTTACGATGTAACTAATAGCCGCCTATGGCGAAACGGCCGCCACTACGAACACTGGGCAGGGCAAGATTTAACCGAAGAATTGGAACAGGCTCCACACACTCTAAAAGTTTTTGAGCGGTTTAAAGCTATTGGAAGATTGATTGATTGACTTTTTCACATTTTCATTTTCGGTTTTAATGAAATTGATAAACCATCAATTTGTTGATTCGATTGCAGGTAATAAAATGTTTTTAGTTGAAAAGAATTTTTGAAGATCGAATAACATTGGAAAACAAAAAAAGGCAACCATTGCTGATTGCCTTTGAAATTTATTTTGAATGCTGTATTACAAATAACTAATTAACCAATAACTTTTTATGCAAGTGGCGGATCTAATTTCGCATTCCACTCGATTTTTGTTTGCTGTGTAGGCTCTGCAACAATTTCGGTTTTCTTTTCTTCAATTTCTTCTTTTGGTGCTTCAACAACAGGTGGTTGTTTTATTTCCCACTGTCGTTTGCCAATCAATCTTTCCAAATCAACCATGAACAAAACTTCTTTCTTCAATAATTCCTGAGCAAGTGCTTCTAATTGTTCGCGGTGTTCGATTAATATTTTTTTGGTACGCACATACATTTCATCAATCAGTTTTCGCACTTCCTGATCAATCATCTTCGCCGTTTCTTCGGAGTATGGTTTAGTGAAACCATATTCATTATTGGGGTCGTAATACGAGATGTTTCCGATTTTATCATTCATACCATAAATGGTAATCATGGCGTAAGTCATCTTCGTAATTTTCTCCAAATCATTTTGCGCACCTGTTGAAATGCGACCGAAAGAAATTTCCTCTGCAGCACGACCACCCAAAGTCATACAAAGCATATCCTGCATTTGCTCTGTGGTGTAGAGGTATTGTTCTTTCGGATTGTACTGCGCATAACCAAGCGCAGCAACTCCGCGCGGAATAATACTCACCTTCACTAACGGATCAGCATGTTCTAAAAACCAACCGCAGATGGCGTGACCTGCTTCGTGATACGCCACAATTTTTTTCTCTTCAGGGCTGATGATTTTATTTTTCTTTTCTAATCCGCCAATCACACGGTCAATTGCATCCTGAAAATCTGCAAGCTCCACTTCTTTTTTTCCGCGGCGTGCAGCAATCAATGCAGCTTCGTTGCACACATTGGCAATATCAGCTCCCACAAATCCGGGAGTTTGTTCTGCCAAACCTTTTACATCAATATCTTTTTGTGTCTTCACATTTTTCACATGCACTTTAAATATCTGCTCGCGACCAACAATGTCCGGTTTGTCAATAGAAATTTGCCTGTCGAATCTTGCCGGGCGCATTAAAGCAGGGTCTAAGACATCGGGGCGATTTGTTGCGGCGAGAATAATTACTCCGGCATAA
>JAHEZG010000421.1 GCA_023251195.1 Chitinophagaceae bacterium
GCCACCGCCACCGCGATTACCTGCTCCGCGAGGTGTTTTTTTCTTTTCACCATCAGCACCTTCTTCTACTTCAGCAAAAGCATTTCTCCCTTCAGTTCCTTCTTCGTTATCGTCTCCACCTTCTGCAGCCTCATCTTTGTCCTTCTTTCTTTCACCCAATCCTTCAATCATGGCTTGTGTAAGAAAATTGGTGATGATAGAAATTGATTTCGTTGCATCGTCGTTTGCCGGTATGGCAAAGTCAACAGTTGTAGGGTCAGAGTTTGTATCAACCATTCCGAAAGTCGGAATGTTTAATCTTTTTGCTTCGGCTAAAGCAATGTGTTCGTGAGTGATATCAACTAAAAATATAGCAGCAGGTAAGCGACCGAGTTGTGCAATACCGCCTAATACTTTTTCAAGTTTAGCTCTTTCACGCTCTAATTGAAGGCGCTCCTTTTTGGTAATGTTTTCAAAAGTGCCATCGTTCATCATCTTTTCAATGCTTTGCATTTTTTTGATGGACTTACGAATGGTGGAAAAGTTAGTAAGCATTCCTCCGAGCCATCTTTCAGTTACGAAGGGCATGTTCACACGAGTTGCTGCATCAGCCACAATTGCTTTCGCTTGTTTCTTGGTAGCAACAAATAATATTTTCTTTCCGCTGCGGGCAATACTGCGCAATGCAGCTGCAGCCGCTTCAGAAGCTTCAATGGTTTTATTCAGGTCAATTAAATGAATTCCTTTTTTCTCCATGAAAATATAAGGAAGCATTTTTGGGTTCCACTTCTTGCGCAAGTGTCCGAAGTGAACTCCAGCGTCTAATAAATCGGTGTGGGTTAGTTTTTCCATTATGATGTAATGAATTGAAAATTTTATTTTGAAATGATTAACGCTTGCTGAATTGATAACTCTTACGGGCTTTCTTTTTACCGGGCTTTTTGCGCTCAACAGCACGCGGATCGCGTGTTAGTAATCCATTAGGTTTTAGTACTGTACGGTATTCAGCATTTATTTTTAACAAACCTCGGGAAATGCCTAAGCGAATAGCTTCGGACTGGCCTTTTACTCCGCCACCTGCAGTATTTGCTTCTACATCAAACTGGCCTGCAAGGTTTAACAAAACAAATGGTTGTTCTACCAGTTGCTGATAAATTGCCTGAGGAAAATATTTTTTATAATCAACCCCATTGATGGTGATTTTGCCGGAGCCTCCTGAAACAATGTTTACACGAGCAGTGGCTTCTTTTCTTCTTCCGAGTGCGATAGTTTTTTCCATGCTATAAGGTTATTTGATGGTTTTTGGTTGTTGTGCTTTATGTGGGTGCTCAGATCCGCTGTATACAAAAAGTTTTTTGAACATGGCGTTTCCAAGTTTGGTGTGAGGCAACATATCTTTCACTGCATTTTCAATCATCCGTTCAGGAATGCGGGCGAGCAAGTCGCGGGCAATTTCTGAACGCTGACCGCCGGGGTAACCGGTGTGGTGTATGACTTCTTTTGCATCCATTTTCTTACCGGTTAATTTAACTTTTCCGGCATTTAAAACAATTACAAAATCACCTGTATCACAATGAGCTGTGTAAGATGGTTTGTTTTTGCCCATGAGTATCATGGCAATTTTTGATGCGAGGCGACCGAGAACTTTATCTTCGGCATCAATCAAATGCCACTCGCGTTTTACTGTCGCCGAATTGGCGTGTTTGGTTTTGTAACTAAGCGTATCCACTTTACTTCTTTTTTTTAAGGGACGGCAAATGTAACGGCACAAGTTTCTTTTCCAAACTTTTATTCCGTTATTTTTAAAATACTGAGCGAAAATGACATTGATTATCAGCAGCAAATTGGCGGCAGTTAAAAAATACCCGTTTATTTTCAAATACTTTTCAACTCACAGGTATTTAATCACGAGCATAATATTCAATACAAGAATTTTTCAGTCGGATTGATTGAATGAATAATTAAATTGTTTTATTGCATTCTGAATTTTAGGAGAGGCATTTTAAATTTACACTTTAAGTACAAAAATGAATTACGAACGAATTTATAAATACAGATTTCAGGGTGTTGATCAACAGAAAAAAAAGATTGTGTGGTCAGAAATTGCCCGGTTTATTTATAAAAAAATAGATCAGCCTGATCGGATATTAGAACCTGCAGCAGGGCTGTGTGAATTTATAAACCTTGTTCCATCAAAAGAAAAGTGGGCCATTGATTTAAATGAAGAATTTATTAAAAAATGGGCCAACCCTGATGTAAAAATTCTGATCGGCGATGTTTTCAATATTGAACTTCCCGAAAATTATTTTGACGGAATATTTATTTCAAATTTCTTGGAGCACCTTCACTCGCAGGAAGAGGTAGCTGATTTGTTGGAAAAAATGTTTAAGTCACTTCGGAAAGGTGGAAGGATAGCAGTAATGGGTCCTAACTTTAAATATGTTCTTAAACAATATTTTGATTTTGCCGATCACACAGTCATTCTTTCAGAACTTGGGTTAGCAGAACATTTATATGGTGCAGGATTTACAATAAATGAAGTGCACCCTAAATTTCTTCCACTCTCATTCAGAGGAGGCTTACCTGTGAACAGATTTTTAGTTCGTTTGTATTTAGCCTTTCCCTTTGCATGGAAAATTATGGGAAAACAATTTTTGGTAACTGCTACTAAATAAAAAGATGTCTGAAATTATTACCGGCCTGAAAA
>JAHEZG010000118.1 GCA_023251195.1 Chitinophagaceae bacterium
TGATGCAGGATTGTATGCTAAAGTTTTAAGTGATGTTGCTCAAAAATTTAATGCAGCTACAGTTATTTTTTCTTTTAACTATACAGGAAAGGCAATTGCCCCTGTGTTGGCCGCGAAAATGAATGCTGGATATGTTGCTGGTGCCATTGATATTCCGGTGATGGAAGGAAGCACCATGAAGATTCGTAAAAATGTTTTCAGTGGAAAGGCAATTGCGTTGTATGCCATTCATTCTGAAAATAAAATTATTGCTTTAACACCAAACACGGTTGCTCCTGTAAAAACAGAAAACAAATGTTCAGTTGAAAATTTGGAAATAGCAATCAATGCAACTGATAATAAAGTGAAAGTGAAGGAAGTTGTAAAGGCATCAGGAAAAATTACTTTGAGTGATGCTGATATTGTGGTCTCAGCAGGTCGCGGATTAAAAGGTCCGGAGAATTGGGGGATGGTTGAGGAGATGGCAAACATACTCGGCGCAGCAACAGCCTGTAGTCGCCCGGTGGCTGATATTCACTGGCGCCCGCACGAAGAGCATGTGGGTCAAACAGGTTTAACAGTTCGACCGAATTTGTACATTGCTTTAGGAATCAGCGGAGCCATTCAGCATCTGGCTGGTGTAAATGGAAGCAAGGTGATAGTGGTGATTAACAAAGACCCGGAAGCGCCATTCTTTAAAGCGGCTGATTATGGAATTGTGGGCGATGTGTTTGAGGTTGTTCCTAAATTAAATGAAGCATTTAAAAAGTTTAAAGCAGGCGCTTAATATCTTTCAACGATGAAAAAAATAGAACTGGAAATAGTTGCACTCTCCCACAGCATTACGCAATCGCATTCGTATGCAGTGGTGTTGGGCGAAGTTGGTGGCATCCGCCGATTACCGATTGTGATTGGTGGTTTTGAAGCGCAGGCAATAGCTGTGGCATTGGAGAAAATGAATCCAAGTAGACCACTTACTCACGACCTGATGAAGAGTATGTGTACGGCTTTTGCCATTGATTTGAAGGAAATAATCATTAACAATTTGGTGGATGGAATATTTTTTTCGCAGTTGGTTTGCCAGCGCGATAACGATATGATTGAAATTGATTCACGCACTTCCGATGCCATTGCATTAGCCATTCGATTTGATTGTCCCATTTATACTTATGATTTTATTCTCGACTCCGCAGGTTTAATTATTGAAGAACAAGACCAGGAACAAGAAGGAGAAAAGGAAAAATCAAAACCTAAAGAAAAAGGAATTAAGAAAAGCGAACCAAAAATTTCGTCAGGTGTAAGCACCGGCGATTTATCAAAAGCATCGTTACCTGAGTTGAATGAAATGTTGCAGAAATATATTGAGAAGGAAGATTATGAAAAAGCAATTGCCGTTCGCGATGAAATAGGCAGACGAAAAAGCCAGTCCTGATTTTAGAATTCAGATTTTTAATTTAAGATTTCATTCGACTCTTACAGAATATTCATTTTATGAATTTCAAAATCATTTTATCAGAGTTGATTATTAAAGCCACTCGCAGCGGTGGCAAGGGCGGACAGAATGTAAATAAAGTCAGCACCCGAATTCAATTATTCTTTGATGTATTAAACAGCAATGGAATTTCTGATGAAGAAAAAAAACTGATTCAACACAAACTGAAAAATAAACTGAGTGAAGAAGGTGTGTTGTTGATTGATGTGCAGGAGGACCGAACGCAACTCGGGAATAAAAAAATAGCCCTTAAGAAATTAGAAGTAGTGCTAACCAATGCACTTAAGAAAAGCAAGAAGCGAATTAAAACATCGGTATCAGCGGGCGCTAAGAAAAAAAGATTGTCAGGCAAAAAAATTCAGGGAGAGAAAAAGCAACTGCGACAAAAAAAATACTCTGCAGGAGAAGAATAGCTGAAACAAAATGGAACGCTGATTTTTATGAGAGCTAAGATTGATTAAGATTTATATCAGCGGAAATCATAAATATCTTAACAATCTGCGTTCAATCCATCACGAGAAAATCCATTGATTAATCTTCCTCTATACAACCCAATCATTCAACAAATTGAAAATTCACTCACCAGAGAAAAACAGGTGAGTTGGAATGTTCTCCGTTTGGATTTGATTGATGAAATTATTGGTGGAAATAAATTATTTAAACTTAAATACAATTTAGAAGAAGCAAAGAAAACAGGGTTACCCGTTCTCACTTTCGGAGGAGCATTCAGCAATCACATAATTGCTACAGCAAAATCATGTTTACTTAATAATATTTCGTGCGGCGGAATTATCAGGGGAGAAAAAACATCCGAACTCAATCATGTATTAAAAGTTGCTGAAGAGTTTGGGATGAATCTGCATTTCGTTTCGCGTGAAGAATACAAAAGGAGAGGAGATGAAAAATATCAAAATGAATTGCAAAATAAATTCGGCAAACATTTTATAATTCCTGAAGGTGGCGGAAATGTTTTGGGAGTAAAAGGTTGTAAGGAAATTCTGAAACCGATTGCTGAAGAATTTGATTTCATATTTGCTCCTGTTGGAAGTGGAGGCACACTTGCAGGGCTTGCCTTATCTGCTCCTGCAAAAACAAAAGTTATTGGAATTGCAGTTTTAAAAGGAGAAAATTATTTGGAGCAATCTGTTCAACGATTAATTGCTGATGACAGCTCGGTTGCAAACAGAGCCGAGCGAGTTGACAAACTAAATTGGAACATCAATAAGCAATATCATTTCGGAGGATATGCAAAATGTAATAATGAGTTATTGGAATTTATTTACAAATTCAAAACAGAAAATAATATTCAATTGGAACCAATCTATAGTGGCAAATTATTTTTTGCTGTGACTGATTTAATAAATAAAAATTTTTTTCCTACAGAAAGTAAAATATTGTGTTTACACACAGGCGGCATATTTTCAGGTCGCACCGCTTTTAAAATTAATAGTTAATTTAAATTTTAGCATGGGTAAGTACTTAAACTAAATTTAACGGGCTTTCTATTTTATTACTAATTCAGCAAAAAATAATTTCTTACCGATGAATAAAAGTCATTTAATTTCCAGATAAAAAAGACTTTACTTTGAGCACATTGATTTTTTCGACACACATGAGGGTTTCACGCATTGTAATTTTTCTTTTACTAAATAGTTTTTTTTATAATAGCGAGGCACAGGTAACAGCTGCCTTCAGTGTCAATTATCAAAATCCAAATTGCGCACCAACATCAGTATTATTTAATGATTTATCTACCGGAGCTGGTTTGCAATACGAATGGAATTTTGGAGTAAATGCCGGGGTGAATTCAACATTACCAAGTCCATCAACACTGTATTTAACCTGCGGAAATTTTGTTGTTACATTAATTGTTACCGATGGAACTAATATTGATACGGCCACACAAATCATAAATATTTTTTGCAGTCCGGTTGCTTCATTTAATGCGTCTCCTTTAAGCGGATGCATTCCTTTAAATGTGCTTTTTACCAGTACAACCACTTTAGGTTCGGCTCCAATCAGCACCTATTTCTGGGATTATGGCGATGGAAATATGGGCAATCTCAATCCTGTAAATCATAATTATACCATCTCCGGTTGCAAAAATGTTACGCTAATTGTAACCGATGCAAATGGATGTAATGATGATACAACAATGGCAAATCTGATTTGTATTGATGATCAACCTTCGGCTTCTTTTACCTCTTCCGCCAATGTATCGTGCAGTGCCCCGTTTCAAATTGATTTTACAAATACCTCTACAGGCACCGGAGTTTTAAATTATCAATGGCAATTTCCCGGAGGTACTCCAGCAGTATCCATTCAAACCAACCCTTCAGTAACTTATAATACACCCGGACTTTATGATGTTATTTTAATTGTGACAAATGCCTCAGGTTGTTCAGATACTATTACCCAATCAAATTTTGCTGCCATTGCAAGTAACACCGCCGATTTTACAATGAGTTCAGCCAGTGGATGTGTACCATTTACTTTAACTGTACAAGGACTTGCTTCTTCTCCACCTGTTTTGTGGAGTTGGACCACAACACCGAGCGCAGTGCCGCCAACTTCAAATTCACAGAATTCACAATTTACATTTAATGGAGTTGGTAGTTACCAGGTTTGTTTGCAAATTGAATACCCGGGTGGATGCTTAGCCAATAAATGTTCAACGATAGTTGTAGCTAATTTCCCAAATGCTGATTTTACTTTAACAGGTAATGTTTACACTTGTAATCCTCCGCAAATTATTGATTTCAACAATGCTTCAACCGGTGGACCCGGATTAACATATAGCTGGCAATTTCCAGGTGGAAATCCATCTTTCTGGAGCAATGGAAATCCACCAAATATTTCTTACAACAATTGTGGAATATATGATGCAACATTAATTGTAACAAACAGTGCAGGTTGTTCTGATACATTTAGCTATGACAGTGCTGCATATATTGATTGCCCAGCAGCAAATTTTGTTTCGCTTCCTTTTTCGGGTTGTGCCCCTCTTAATACAAATTTTCTTTATACAGGTGTAACAGGTTCACCTACATCGTGGCAGTGGAGTTTTGGCGATCCATCAAGTGGTGCGGCTAATATATCAAACCTTCAAAATCCATCTCATACTTATCTGAATGTTGGTTGCTACAATGTTCGTTTGATAGTCAGTAATGCATTGGGATGTGCCGATACAATTATTCATCAAAACGAAGTTTGTGTCGGAAATTCTCCATCTGCAAATTTTTCAGCAAATCCTCCCGTAAGCTGTGCCTACCATGAAATAGCATTTACGAATTTATCAACCGGAACCGATTCTACTACTTCTTTTCAATGGGATTTTATGGGCTCACCACCGTTTGATGTGATGAGCAATTCATCTGATCCGCAATATTTGTATCCTGATACCGGATGGTTTAATGTAACCCTCGTGGTTTGCAACAATGGTTGTTGTGATACACTAACCATTGATTCAATGGTTCATATCTTACCTCCAATCGCTAATTTTTTTGTTGAAAGTACTTGTGCAGATCCGTACAACATTACTCTTCACGGTGGTGTTTCTTTGGCAGCCGATTCATTTATGTGGACCGTGCCTGGTGGAATTCCTTCAGCTTTATATGATTCGGTTATTACTGTAAATTATCCATCCAACGGAACATATACAATTCAGCTGGTGGTGCAGAATTTTCAAACCGGATGTTTCGACACCATTATTCAGGATATCATTATTAATAATGTGATTGCTGATTTTGTTGCGGATGATACAACTATTTGTTCACCCGATCAGGTTTGTTTTACCAATCTTTCACAAAATGCTTCTTCTTATTCGTGGGCAATTTTTAATAATATAGGAAGTCAGGTTTGGGCCAGCAATGCGATTGACCCATGCAGAAATTTTAATAGTCCCGGAAAATTCAGTGTGCAATTAGTTGCAACCGATGTTAATGGTTGCACTGATACCTTGTATAAGAACTTGTATATCTATGCTTATGGATTAAATCTGAATTTTACCGGAACTCCATTAAGTGGATGCATTCCGTTGACCGTTGCTTTTTCCGGTGCAGCAACAAGTACAGTATCAACTGTGGTATCGTTCTATTGGAATTTTGGTGATACGGCAAGTGGGAATCTGGATACATCAAGCATTCAAAATCCGAATCACATTTATAACGATGTTGGAAGCTATGATGTTACTTTAATTACAATTGATAACCATGGTTGTTATGATACACTGCAAATACCACAATATGTAAACCCTTACCAGCCCAATGTTTCCTTTATTGCCATTGATTCAACAGTGTGTTTGGGAGAATCCACTTGTTTTTTTAATTCGTCGTTTGGCGGAAGCCTTTCTTATCAATGGGATTTTGGCGATAACAGCACTTCATTTCAAATGAATCCATGTCATACTTATTTATCAGTTGGTGATTACACTGTAACTTTGATTGGTAGCGATACTGCTGGTTGTGCTGATACCATGATTCGAACATTATACATACATGTTACAAATCCTGTTGCAGCATTTACAGCTGATAGCACTTATTCAAGTTGTCCGCCGCTGCCCGTAAATTTTACAAGTACTTCAACCGGAGTCGATGCCAGTACAACTTATGAATGGTTGTTTGGCGATGGATCAAACAGCAATGTTCAAAATCCATTTCACATTTATAACCTGCCCGGTTATTATGATGTAACATTAATTATTCATAATCAATTTGGATGTGATGATACATTACAAATTGATTCCATGATTTCAATTACCGGCCCAACTGCTACAGTTACTGTTTCGCCCACAAGCGGATGCAATCCATTAAATGTTTGCTTCATTGCAAATTCAAATACAACTACTTCTTATACATGGGATTTCGGTGATGGTAATGTTGTACCATTTGCCAATGACAGCATCTGTTATACTTATACTATTCCCGGAACATTTTTTCCATCGTTGTTATTAGATAATGGAGCAGGCTGTGTTTATTCTTTTCCAATTGATTCAATTGTAGCCGGCGGACCAAATGTTAATTGGAATCCTGATATTCCTTATTTGTGTAATTCAGGAACGGTGATTTTTAATGATTCAACTTTTGGAATTTCACCAATTACCTCCTGGTTCTGGACTTTTGGAGATTCATTGAGTGGATTAAATGATTCAAGTATTTTGCAAAACCCATCGCATTTTTACGATACAATTGGAACTTACATCGTTACACTTTTTGTAAATACTCAAAATGGCTGTACAGGAATTTTATCCGATACAGTTAATGTTTATCCTCCTCCGGTAATTGGTATTACAGCTGATGATCTTACTCCATGTATCAATACGGCTGTAAACTTCAATTACAATTCAACTCAAGCAATTACTTCCTGGCATTGGACTTTTGGTGATTTGCTTAGTGGAATAAACGACACTTCATTTGTTTCTACTCCATCGCATATTTTTTCATCTGCCGGAATTTATACAGTTACTTTAATTGCCTCAGGTATTGGTTCATGCGGTGATACCACAACAATTGATGTTACTGTGCTTGCATTACCCAATCCAAACATCAGCGCAAATACTTCAGTTTGCCCAAATGCAAGCACCCAACTTTCTGCTGGTAATGGGGTTACTTATTCATGGTCTCCAAACACCTATCTGAACAATCCAGCAATTGCAAACCCGGTTTCATCACCAGTAAATAATATAACCTATACAGTAACAGTGACTGATGTAAATGGATGCGTAAATGTTGACAGTGTTTCTGTTTCTGTTTATCCTTCTCCAGTAATTACCGCCTCAGCCATGGTTAATGATACCACTTGTTCTGGTGTTGCTGTTCAACTTAGCGCTAGTGGAGGTATTCAGTATACATGGCAACCGGCTGCGGTTTTAAATAATAATGTTTTACAAAACCCAACTGCAACAATTTTTATTTCAACCACTTTTACAGTTAACGGAACCGATTCCAATGGCTGTACAGCTGATGCCTCTGTATCAATAACAGTTCTGCCAAACCCTGTTATTGTTGGCGGGTCCAATGCCACCATTTGTTTTGGTGATACCACCCAATTAACCGGCAATGGAGGGATGAATTATTCCTGGACACCAACAGCAGGATTAAGCAACCCGACAATATCAAATCCAATTGCCAATCCAACGATTACAACTACCTATATTGTTTCAGCAACTGACTCAAATAACTGTATTGGAACTGCCAATGTTATTGTAAATGTAAATGCGCTACCGCTGGCAAATGCTGGAGTTGATGACACAATTTGTATAGGTTTTTCAGGGCAACTAAATGCAAGCGGAGGTTTAGTTTATGTATGGAATCCGCCGGCTTATTTAGATAATAATTTAATTTCAAATCCACTTTGTACTCCAATCGCTGATATTACTTATACCGTTAGCGTAACCGATATTAATAATTGTTATGCGCTCGATTCGGTGATAGTAAAAGTTTTACCTGCACCGATATTTAATGCTAGAGGCGATACAACAGTATGCGAATCGCAAACGATTCAAATGTTTGCCAGTGGAGGTACATCTTATTCCTGGCTACCCTCAGCCGGTTTAAGCAATCCATTTGATTCATCCACATTTGTAACGACAAACAACACTTCCATCTATTCTGTTATTATAACCGATGATGTTTGTATGGCAAGCGACACACTTCAAGTAACAATTACTGTTGTGCCTTTGCCAACTGCATTTGCCGGATCTGATGCTTCAATAATTGCAGGGGATAGTTATTCCATTAATGCTGATGCATCAGATGTATTCAGTTGGTCGCCTCCGGCAGGATTGAGTTGTACAGAATGTGAAGATCCAATTGCTTCACCGCTTGAGAATTCAACCTACACACTAAGTGCAGTTAATGCATTTGGTTGCAAGGCAGAAGATTCAATGGTGATAATTGTAAACTGCAGCGATAATATTTTATACATCCCGAATGTGTTTTCACCAAACGGAAATGGGAAAAATGATGTGTTTAAAGTTCGTTCGTCAGGCATTCGCGAATTAAACTTTTTAAGAGTGTATGACAGATGGGGCGAACTTGTTTTTGAATCATCAGATCAGAATATTGGATGGGATGGAACATTTAAAGGTGTTCAATTACCTCCGGCAGTTTATGTTTTTTATTTGAAAGCAGTTTGTGGTGATGGATTTATTATTGAACGACAAGGGAATGTTACATTGATCAGGTAATTTTATAAAACGAATGAATTGATAAATGAGCTCGATAAAAAATAGTTTTACCATATTGTTTTCAATCTTGCTGTTAAATGCAGGGGCACAGGATATTCATTTCTCACAATTTTATGCAGCACCATTGCAAATAAATCCTGCAAAAACAGGGTTCATTACCGGAGATTATCGATTGGCCGGAAGTTATAGAAACCAATGGTCGAGCATAACTATACCATATGTAACAGCAATTGGAAGCGCTGAACTTTCATTTGTATCCGGTAAAAAGAAAAAAGATATTATAGGAACAGGCTTAATGATATTTAATGATAAAGCCGGTGATTCACGCTTTAGTACAACTTATATTGGTTTGCCGGTTGCAATAAACTTGTCAATCGATAAATACAATAGTCAGTACTTGGGCTTTGGTGTGATGGGAGGTTATTGCATCAGCAATATCAACTACGATCAGCTTCGTTGGGATCAACAATACGAAGGCGGAATTTTTAATGAAGAGTTTCCGATTGGAATAAATGATTATTACGATTTATCAGCCGGCATTGAATACAATCGCCTCATTGATAAATCAAATAATTTCACTTCAGGCGTTGCGGTATATCACTTGTTTAAACCTAATCAGACTTTTAATAACGATCCATCATCGCGTGTTTTCAGAAAATTAATTTTTAATGCAGGAGCCAACCTTGGTATGGGAAATAAATTTACTGCCTATCCGAAAATTATGTTTGAAAAACAGGGGCCCTATCAGGAAATTGTTGTTGGGTACTTGCAGCGATATAGTTTAAATTATAATTACCTGAATGATTATGGAATTTACCTTGGAGCAATGATGAGGTGGAATGATGCTTTTATTTTTATTACCAAATTGGACTTGAATAAATTTTCTATGGGAATTTCATACGATGTGAATTTTAGCAGGCTTGCTGTAGTTAGCCACAGTCGTGGCGGGCCTGAAATTTCTGTCATGTATACCAATCACATACCTGGAATGCATAAGAAAAAAATATTTTGTCCGAGATTTTAAATGGAAGAGTATCTTCGATGAAAATTAATTTAACAAAATTTTTTTCGTCTTTCAAAATGATTCAATGAAACGAAATCAGAATTTTCTCCTGGAATATAAAGCTTGGTTTTCATTGAGTTTTCTTTTAATTTTTTTTCTGTTTCAAACACAGATTTCTGCTCAATCAATAACTGATTCCGCAAAAACATTTGGTGGCGCCCCATTCAATTGCGATACTTTGGGTTATCTGTTTCAAGGAGTGCCTACAGGCATTTACAGTATTAACTTAGCAACAGGAGTCGATTCATTGTTGCATGCAAATATTATTGCAGCTCCACCTAACCAACAATTAAATGCATTCGGTTTCAACCGCACTGATAATTATATATGGGGTTATCGTTTACACACTAATGAACTGGTTCGCATTGCATCAAATTATTCAATCACACTTTTTCCAATCACAGGTTTGCCAGCCCACCCCGGATACAATGTTGGTGACATTGATGAGAATGGAATTATGTACCTAACCGGAACCAATCAGCCCGTTGTTTATCGGGTTGATATAAATCCTAACAGCGCAAATTATTTAAACATGCTTTCCGCTTTATCAATTGATTCATCATTTATTTTTGATTGGTCGGTAAGTCCGGTTGATGGAAATTTATACGCAATTGATTCTTCTGATAATGAAATATATCGTTTCAATAAAATCACAGGCGCGCGAACTTTAGTAGGCATGGCAACCGGTGATGGTATTGATACTGTA
>JAHEZG010000422.1 GCA_023251195.1 Chitinophagaceae bacterium
TACAATTTAAAATATTTTTTGATAGAGAGTTGCATACTTGGAAGTTCCGGTAGAAATGTTCCTTTCAATTCGCCTGCAATGGATTCACCGTTCTCTTGTCGCCACCAACTTTTTGTAGTTGCATCTTCAAACATGGCGTTGAAATGATCCATTCCCACCAAACGGAAATTTTCAGACTTGCCATTAACAGCAGGTTCAAAAATTCGTGCGCTGCGGCACACACTGCAATAAGTCACCATAATTGATTTGCCCCCGACAGAATCGCGCACCTGGTGATGAAAAGTTAAAAACTCAATTGGATAGGCTTTGGCTTCGCCATTCATTTCTATCGCAATCACTTGTTGATTTTCATTCACCTTGTTTTCTGTTTTGTTTTTCATCACGCGATGAGTGGGTTGCAAAAACATTTTATCAGCAAGAGCTTTGAAATTGAAAAACCAACTCACTACTACTGCAATCAGCAACAATAAAATCAGTACCCACTTCCAACTGCGCTGCCACGCAGTTTTAAATCCAACAACTATGAGAATGAAAAAAACTATTCTGAATATCCAGCGATAAGAAAATAAAAAGTAGGATAGTGCAATCACTTCATCGTGCTGACTGCCGGGGAATGGCATAATAAAATAGACCTTACAGATTTCAAATATTATTAACCCGATGAGTCCGTTGTAAAAAAGTAGTTTCATTTCGCTTCACAATATATAATTGGAAAATGCAATATTAAAATGAGTGAATAATTTACAGAATAAAATTGTTTTTATAAATCACTTGGTAGAAAAATATTTCGATTGTGTTCCTCTTCTTGAGAGCGGGAATAGGGGTGAGGTTTTAGTGTTGAATGATATTTGGTAGTAAGTAGAATGTTAAAAGTCAGTTTGGTAGCTGCAAAAAAAATTCAATGCTAAATCGGCACTATAGAAATAAATTTTTTTATCGAACAGTATTGATTCAACGAACTGAAATTTCTACTTGCACCAATAATTTATTTTACCTCGTGCTTCAGCTACCCCCATGTTTTCGGCGGTATGTAAATCATTGCATCCGTCAGTACTATTTCCGAGCATGCAGTATGCTTGTCCGCGATAAAAATATCCTTTGCCATCAGCAGGATTCAGCAAAACATATTTTTCAAAATCGGCAAGCGCTTCTTTAAACAAACTTTTATTTCCATTGATAAATCCCATTCTGAAATAGGCCAATGCGAGTTTCGGATTGAGTGTAACAGCTTTATTGAAATCTTGCAAAGCCGAATCAGGTTTTCCAACTCCTTCAAGAATTAATCCGCGATATAAAAACGCATCGGCATTTAAACTATCAGCGACAACAGCTTTTGAAACATATTGTTCAGCCACATCCAATTTCTTTTTATCTAAGTAATACAGAGCAATGTTGTAGTACGATTTCGGAAACTTCGGATTAATTTTTATTACTTCATTACACTGTTCAATCATGCTTGCGTAATCTTTTAAAAACAAGTAAGAGTCGGCTAATTTCATTCTCACTTCAATGTTGTCGGGCGATAGTTCAACTGCTTTTTTAAAATGAATGAGAGCAAGGTCATATTTATTTTCTCTTGCTAATGAAGCTGCATAATTGGTTTGCGCCAAACCCGATTTCGGATTGGTGGCAATTGCATTTTCATAGTACGCTACATAGTTTTTATAATTTGTTGCATTTGAAAATGTGAGAACGAACATCAACGCAATGGTTACATAAAAAATGTTTGCCGAGACTTTATTTTCAAATGCCGCACTGAAAATTGAATAACCAATCAGCAACAAACCAATGGATGGAAAAAACATGCGGTGATCCAAATAATCATAAGCAAAACCGGTGAATGCAGGTTTGTAAATTACTGATGGAAGAACTGGCAAAAGAAAAAATACCGCGCCAACTAAAACCAGCGGACGATTAATTTTATTTCTGAAATAATAAATAGTAATTGCAAGCAGCGCAATTAAAATGCAGCCACCAGCAGTTGCCATTAAACTGAATGCAGGCATCACCGAAAAATTTATCGGAACAAGAAATTTGAAAACCGATTCGGGAATTATCGGCAGGTTATATATAAATCCTTCGAGCGAAAAAACATTCACTACAGTTGAAATGGATTGCGCGCGCATCCACCAATAAATTGCGAACAACGGAATGGAAATAAATAACAACAACCAGAAATTTATTTTTTTCCAATCAGGTTTCCAGAATAAAAAAGCGGTGATATAAATAATCGGCAGCAACACCACCGCACTTTCTTTCGAGAGCAATGCGAGAAAATAAATTAGAGCAGCGCCAATGGCATAAAGGATTTTATCTTTTTTCAGAAATAAATAAAACAGTAACATGGCCGAAATACTAAACACAAACAAATACAAATCACCCCGCGCCGGAATCCAGCTTACTGTGTGTGCGAATAAAAAATGAACCGACAAAAGCATGGAGAGAAAAAAAGAAGCGCGCTCACTCAGCAGCAAACTCAGCAACAACAGATAAAATAATTGAATGCCCAAACAAAAAATCATGACATTGTGCAGGTGATAACCGGATGCATTGGTGCCGGTGAAAAAATAATCAACCGCATAAGTCAGCGATTGAAACGGGCGATACAGTTCAATTTGTTTATCGAGCATCCACGCATCGGTAAAAAATATTTTTTTCATATTGAAT
>JAHEZG010000119.1 GCA_023251195.1 Chitinophagaceae bacterium
AGCGAGAATACTGATTTGGATTCACTGAAGAAAAAACTGAAAGAAGTTCCTTCAATGGCAGGATTGGAATTGAGTTCCGTTGTGAGTACAAAAGCGCCATATTTTTTCGGAGATGAAAATGCTTCGATGCGAATTGCAGTGCTGGACTTGGGAGTGAAGAAAAATATTCTTCGCTGCCTGAGTGAACGCGGGGCGTACCTGAAAGTTTTTCCTGCAAAAACAAGTTTGAAAGAAATGGCTGCATGGAATCCGCATGGATATTTTATTTCGAATGGACCCGGCGATCCTGCTGCAATGCCGTATGCAGTTCAGACTGTGAAAGAAATTTTAGAAACAAAAATTCCGTTGTTCGGAATTTGTTTAGGTCATCAGATTTTGGCTGAAGCAACCGGAATCAGTACTTACAAAATGCACAATGGTCATCGCGGCTGTAATCATCCGGTAAAAAATTTAATTACCGGTCATTGCGAAATCACTTCGCAAAATCATGGATTCAATGTGAAGGATGAAGAAATAAAAGACCACGCCGAAGTGGAAATCACGCATGTGAATCTGAATGATAAAACGGTTGAGGGCATTCGATTAAAAAATAAAAATGCATTCTCTGTTCAGTATCATCCTGAATCATCTCCCGGTCCGCATGATAGTCGTTACTTGTTTGATGATTTTATTAAGATGATAAAAGGATAAAACAAAAAATTTATTTCACAAAATTTGACTTTGTTTTTAAATGAAAATCCTGAGAATTCTATTATTGTTTCTATTCTTTTTTTTCAATTCATTTTTTATTTCTAAGGCACAAATTGTTTTACTTGATTCAATTGTATTAAACGGAAAAAATAATAACACAATTTTTTTCAATTCATTTAAACCGGAAACAATTAATGGTAAGATTTTTTTACTTGACAATTTCGGTTCGCAACTTTACCTTTTTGATTTAAAAGGGGATTTTCTTGACTCAATAAACCTACTCGGTTTAGGTTCTCGATTTATTCCAAACAAGGTGATTTCAAAAAATGATTTGATGTATTTTGAGGATGGATATGAAATAAAAGTTTGTAATAGAGAAAAGCAATTATTCGAAATAAATATTCCTTATCGAGATGAAAATCAAGTGCGTTATCTAAACATTAGTTCGAATGAAATTGAGATAAAAGAAGATAAAATTTATCAGCCATCTAATATTTTTTCACATTCAGGCGAGGAAAATGAATGGAGCGAGTCAACAAGAAGAGAACATTTTGAAAGGAATATTATTTCCATCTATTCAGTTATGGACACAACAATTTTCTTTGAAAAAAACATTGTCCCAAGACCAATTTCATTGATAGATTCATTTGTAAAATATCCGTGGCTTGATAATAGGATTATTACATTCAATCAAAATGAAATTGCAGTTTCTGAATTCGCTGATTCCACAATTCGATTTTTCAATTATGAAGGCGACCTAATTAACAGTTTTGGAAGAAATGGGAAATATTGGATGAAAATTTCAAGACCAGATAAATTTTATGATGATACTTCCTCTATTAAAAACAGAAATAAAATTTATAAAGAACTAAAAGGGAAAGAATCTTTCTATGGTAAGGTTCTTTCAGATAAAAAATATTTGACAAGAATTTACTTGGTTCCAATAAATAAAACTGAGCTAACAGAAAAAGTGAAATACAATTTCTATTTACAGATTTATGAGAATGGAAAATTAAAGAGTGATGAAAAATGGGATGAAAATGTTTTCCCGTTTTCAATTTGTGAAGGCAAACTTTATTGTGTAAAACGAGACAGTGTAAATAAAAAATTAAAATTAGTTGTTTATCAATTATAGTATGCAGCATGATTTGTCTATCATAAAAAAATCTTCATTAAAAATTTATTTTCGCACTTACAAAACCAATCAACAGATAACTTTTCAAGCATGAGCATAATTGCAGATGTAATCGCAAGACAAATTTTAGACAGTCGCGGAAATCCAACGGTGGAAGCGGAAGTGATTTTAGAAAACGGAATTGTTGGTCGCGCTGCTGTCCCGTCGGGAGCAAGTACCGGAAAACACGAAGCAGTTGAGTTGCGTGATGGCGACAAAAAAAAATATGGTGGCAAGGGAGTTTTAAAAGCAGTAAAAAATATTAACGATGCTATTGCTCCGGAGTTAGTGGGAATGCCGATTCATGAGCAACGAATGATTGACCATCTGATGATTCAGATGGATGGAACAGAAAATAAATCGAAGTTGGGTGCGAATGCAATTCTTGCTGTATCACTTGCAAGCGCGCATGCTGCTGCTGAAGATGCAGGGCTTTCGTTGTTCCGTTATGTTGGTGGTGTGAATGCCTGCACGCTTCCGATTCCGATGATGAATATTCTGAATGGTGGTGCCCATGCGGATAATAAAATTGACTTTCAGGAATTCATGATTATGCCTGTGGGCGCTGATACTTTCAGTGATGCATTGCGAATGGGAACAGAAGTTTTTCATCAACTGAAAAGTGTGTTGAAGAAAAAAGGTCACAGCACAAATGTTGGCGATGAAGGTGGTTTTGCTCCGAACATTCAATCGAATGAAGAAGCGATTGAAACTGTTTTGAAAGCAATTGAAGAAGCTGGATACAAACCAGGCAATGATATTTTTATTGCGATGGATGCAGCTTCATCGGAGTTCTGGAATGAAAAAGCAAAAGCATACATCTTCCATAAATCTGATGGCAAAAAATTAAAGAGTGAGGAATTAGTGGAGTACTGGAAAAAGTGGGTGAAAAAATATCCGATCATTTCTATTGAAGATGGATTTGCTGAAGACGATTGGACGGGTTGGAAAAAAATCACAGATGCAATCGGAAATAACATTCAATTGGTAGGTGATGATTTATTTGTAACGAATGTGAAGCGATTGCAAAAAGGCATTGACGAAAAAACTGCGAACAGCATTCTCATAAAAGTAAATCAGATTGGAACACTCACTGAAACCATTGATGCAGTTTCACTGGCAAACAGAAATGCATATACTTCTGTAATGAGTCATCGCAGTGGTGAAACTGAAGACACTACCATTGCTGATTTAGCTGTTGCACTCAATTGCGGACAAATAAAAACCGGTTCACTTTCCCGCAGTGATCGTGTTGCAAAATACAATCAACTCCTTCGCATTGAAGAAGAATTAGGAAGCAGCGCCGTTTATCCGGGAAGAAATTTTAAGTTTCTTTAAAGGAATGTTTCAGATTTGATTAATGTGCTTGTGTCAACACATGTTTCGAATTATTAAATAATTGTCCATTAACATAAAATTTCACAACAATAAACTGATCAGGTTGTAACGGATCATTTAATGGCATAGTGAAATCATACTTGTAAGTATAATCACCGGCGGGCTGTACCAGATTGTCAACGATATTTTTCACCAGTTGCCCTGATTGATTATAAACTTTTAACGAAATAGTTTTTGGTTTTTGTATGGTGTAATCAAATTGCCCTTCAATGTACCGTAAGCGTGGGCTTTCTTTATTTACTCTCGGAGTAGTTATGTATGGAACTCCTTTCACTTTGCAAACAAATTTCCGAAGCACACTTGCGCTTGCAGTATCGTCATCAGAATAAATAAAATCCGGGTTGTCATCATTACTCAAACACCACACTGCCTGCTGCGCAGTAAAGTCATATAATTTTTTATCACTTAAAAGTTTACTAAGATTAAAAAGGTTGGCACTTGCCAATGAACCGAAAGTAAATTGAGTATTCATGTTCGGCGCTCCATCGTGTGCTTCCGTACAAAATCCATGAATCTTCTTTTTCACTTCTTGTCCGGGTTGCAGCGTGATGGCAATTACTTCACTCATCATAATTGTTTGCTGGTCTGTATCATCGGGCATCAGCAATCTCCCTGGGGCTTCGTACAGATTCACTAAAGTTTTACTGATGTTTTTCACCTGAAGGTTAATACATGGACCATAGAAAGAAGATACATAAACCGAATCAGATTTATAATCAATGCCGGTGACTGTTACAGTAATCAGATTTTGTTTGAGCGCATCTGAAAAAGTAATTCCGGTTGCATGAAGTTGAGTGGCTGTCAAAAGCAAAATGAAGGCGATTGCGTTTTTCATGTTGGAGGTTTTTTCCTTTAACGATTTAAGGTTAGAATTTATTTCATTTCAATTGTAAAACATATCCTATTGTTGCTTCTGAAAAATCCGCCTGACCAAAATTGGCGTTGATGTGCGCACCAACGAAAACATTATTTCTCGGATTTTTTTTGGTGCTGATGAAATAATAATTCAATCCCATTCTTGTGGCGAAAAAACTTTTCAGAAAATAAAATGGCTGCGCATCGTTTTCATACAAATCATTGAAGCGCGGATAAAAGGGTTTGGAAATATTTATTCCACTCTCAATATCCATCCCAATGTGGTTGTATAAAAATTCGATTCCTGCAATGAATGTAACAGCCGATGCATTCCATCGCGGATGAGTGATAAATAATTTTGAAGAATCCTGTGTCAGATTTTCCAACGGATGATGCAGAATGTATTCGTAGTATTGCTCGTAGAAACGATAATTAAATCCAGCTCTGATTTTTACATGTTGCCTGAAAATTATTCCACCTGAAATCACTCCTGTGTAAACCAATTTTTTTGCTCCGCCTGTTGGTCCGGTTGTTCCGCCGAACTCGTGATACCCCAATCCGAATCTAGATTGAAGAAAAAAGTGTTTTCTTCGGTCAACTTCCTTCGAATGGTCAACTCTTGTTTGTTCAGTTGTAATTGAATGTGGGAAGTACCGCGCTGTTACACTCAGCATCA
The DNA here is from genome assembly GCA_023251195.1 of Chitinophagaceae bacterium. GTDB lineage: Bacteria > Bacteroidota > Bacteroidia > Chitinophagales > UBA10324 > UBA10324. The sequence goes on from JAHEZG010000119.1 coordinate 4,794, forward strand.
TCGAGTTAATTCCGAAGTTAGGCAACTGAGTATGTCCGTTTGAAGAATGCAGGTAGCCGCCACCAATTTTAAAATTCCAGTGACTTCGTGAAATGATATTCTGATAAATGAATGCTTCAAATGCCCATGTAAATGAAGAACCAATCGGTTCATTCGTTGGATTTGCAATTCGGTCGTAATGCCTGGTGAAGTAAGATGCTCCTATTCCGAATTTAAAATGAAAAGAATTTTTCAATTGCTTTGAACAATTCAAATCAATAAACGGAACCAAATCTATTTCCTTTCCGAAAACAGAATCATTTCCGAGTGAAGAATAAGCAAGCGAAATCCCTGAAGAAGGATTATTGTAGAAACGCGAAGCACGATTGAAAGTGCGGTTGTCATAAAATCCAAAATCCATGTAAAGTGTTTGACGATAAGTTGAACTTGGAAACTTACTGTAATTCTTCACCAGTTTTCCGAGCATCAGGTTCGGTTCGATATAAAAATGCCCCCTTGATTTTTCTTCTGTCGTTTGTGCGATTGTTTGAAAAGTGAAAAGCGAAAGTTGAACTGCGAATAAAAAAATTAACCGCAGAGACGCAGCGGCACAAAGTTTAATTCGCTGAAATAAAAAAATCTCTTCGGCTCTGCTGCTCTGCGGTATAGTAACTCGATTCATTTCTTCAGCATAAATAAACAAACTATCATGACTTTGAAAATCGTGGAGTGTCCAATCGCTGTTTCAATTCACTTGCTTTTGTGTTGAGGAAAATAAATCCGGGAAATTTATATCTGTTTCAACCGTTTAATTCGTTGTTGAAGTTTTACTCAATCAATGGCAAAGAAAAATAAGTGGAAGAAATTGTTTGTGAATATGCGCCGAGGAAATATTCCGTGGTATGTTAAGAACCGTTATGTGCTTGCGATTGTGGCTTTCTTAGTCTGGATGACTTTCTTCGATCGCAACAATGCGGTGGAACAATATAAAATTCATGCACAACTCAGCGACCTGCGCTCAAAAAAAGAATATTATGCCGAGCAGATTAAAATTGTTCGCAAAGAAAAACAGGAACTATTCACCAGCATGGCGAGCCTGGAAAAATTTGCACGCGAACATTACATGATGAAGAAAGCAAACGAAGATTTATTTGTTATCGTTTCTGATAAAAAGAAAGATTGAATTTGCAAAATGATTCAATAACTGCAATTGGTTTTCTTGCGCTGTTAATTTTTTTATTTCTCTATATTATTTTTTCAGTATTGCGCGATGTGATTTATTTTTTTCTGATTCATTATTTCGGATCAATCAGTCTTTTTATTTCAAAAGAGAAGCAACAAAGCATTCTCGCCGAACTCAATAAAATTTCATACTACAGGAAATTAAGTGCCGACGGAAAAGAATTTTTCTATCACCGGGTGGTGGTGTTTATGATGAACAAACATTTTTTTGGCGATGGAATAAAATTATCTGATGAAGTGAAAACTTATATTTCAGCAAGTGCTGTTCAACTCACTTTTCACATTCGCGGATTTTACATTGAACACATACAATTGATTCGTGTATTTCCACAGGCTGTTTGGTCCAGAATGGTACAACACAATGTAAAAGGATTGACAACCGGTGGTGGAGTGATGTGGCTGAGTTGGCCTGACATAAAAAAAGGATTTGATTTTCCTGAGGATGGAATCAACCTCGGCATTCATGAAATGGCTCACGCATTTAAGTTAACGCTGAGATGCGACACAACTTCCAGTCATCGCATTTGTAAAAGCATTACTCAATGGAAAAACAATTCGAAAATATCTTTTCAAAAATTACAGGAAGGCGACACTTCATTTTTCAGAAGTTATGGTGCCACCAATATGGAAGAATTCTGGTCGGTTAATGTGGAATGTTTTTTTGAAAAACCGGAAGAGTTTATGCACCTGTATCCGGAAATTTATTTTCCACTATGCAAAGTGTTTAATCAGAATCCGATGAATACAAATTCTGATTACGGCATTTAGAAATTCTCAATGCAACACTTCAAACTTACCTGAAATTATTTCCATTTCTGAAATCACCTGAATAAAATACATTCCATTGGAAAGACCACTCACATCAATGTTATGCAATTTATTTATTGTACCAGCTTCAGTCTTTATTACCAGTTTTCCTGTGATCGTAAATATTCTGATTTCAGAAACAGCATCCTTTATTGCAGGAATATTAATTAACTGCGAAGATGGATTTGGATAGATTGACAAATTATTTTCAACAACTGCAACTGATTCAGCATTTTCATTTACTGAACAAGTGTGAATAGTAAGCTTCGGCCATTTAGTTGAATCGGCATAATCGCGAGAACAAAAGAAAAGTCCGGCTGTTGGATTTTCGTTTGCGAGCTTTAACATTATTCCATAATTGTTCGTAGGATTATTTATAATATCCTGAATCAGTTGAGTGACATCGATACCAGAATAATTTTGCGTAGCACTTGTACTTGCTGGTAAAACAATGCTGTCAACCGAAGCATGTGTTGGTTGTGTATTCCATGTTACCGCCATTTCACTCCAGTTGGATGTAACTCTTGTGAGTACTGAAGAATTCGCACCTGTGCTGCCTACAGAAGTCGCTGCGCCAACTGTGCTGATTGGGCCAATTCCAAATAAATCAAGGGTGGCTGAAGCAATAGTAGTTCCGACTGAAAAAGAACTGAAATCGAAATTCATTAAACTTCTTCCGCCATTTAATCCGCCGCTTGCGCCCGGTTGCCAAAAACATCCAAAGTATGTTGCGGTACCTGCATTCTGATTCGCACTGTTAAAGTTGTCGTGAAATCCAACTGGCACATCAGCGGATGGATGCATAACAAAAATTTGTGGTACACATGCATAAGTGATAATTAATTTGGGCCACTTGGTTGAATCTGCATAATCCGTTGAACAAAAAAATAATCCGGCTGTCGGATTTTCATTTGCCAATTTTAACATGTAACCAAAACTTGTAGATGCGTTATCGAGCATATTCTGCGTAAGCTGGGTTACATTAATTGATGCATAATCCTGAGTAGTGCTTGAACTTGCAGCTATCAAAACACTATCTGTTGCAATGTGTGTTGGTTGCGTATTCCAGGTAACTGTCATTTCACTCCAGGAAGATGTAATTCTTTCAAGCAATGAAGCATTGGCTCCTGTACTTCCAACGGAGGTAGCTGCACCCACTGTGCTTATCGGACCAATGCCATAAAGACTAAGTGTTGCTGAAGTAATTACTGTTCCTGAAGGAATAGATGAGAAATCAAATTTCATTAAACTTCTTCCGCCATTTAAACCTCCACTGGCTCCCGGTTGCCAAAAACAACCATAATAAGTTGAATTGCCTGCATTCTGATTTGCACTGTTAAAATTGTCGTGAAATCCAATAGGTACATCTTCAGATGGATGAAGTGTAAGAATGGTTTGTGCATGAATGTCAATGGTCGAAAATATAAAGATAAAAAATCCTGTTAAGATAAACTTCGAAGAAATTTGATTCATGGTAAATTATTTTCTGCTAAAGAAAATCAGATTTGTTGAAATCACAAAATCCCTAAAATCGTTTTTGGAATATTAAATTAAAAGTCAAAACTTATGATTTTAAATTGGATTATGTGTCTAATTTTTCACCAAAGAGAAATGTTTTTAAAAAAATAACTTGTAATAATATTTACAAAAAAATCAATACCCTCCATTATACTTCCTCACAAACCACTCGATAGATAAAAGTCCTGCGAGTAAAAAGAAAATCCATTTGAGGTTGATGACAGATTCGGTTTTTTGTGTGGTGTAAATTACCGGCTTTATGCTTTCCTGTGTTTGAATGGTTTTTATTAATTCATCAATCTGATTCGGATAAAAAAGTTTGCCTCCGCTTTTTGTACTGAGCAAATTCAGTAATTGATGGTCAGCGCGGGTTTGCGAATTTTCTAATTGCAACGGACTCACCATGAATTCTCCTTTCTCCGTAAAACTTTTATTGTTAAAAATTACTGAAGCGGTGTATGAATAATTTCCTGATGAAAAACTTCCTGCATTCAAAGTATAACCTGTTCCGTTGCGATTCATTACATAATTAAATTCTTTTCCCTTCTCATCGTGCACCACCAGTTTCACATCAGGATGGTTCACGGGTTCGTAGGTATCGTTGTATAATTCGGCATTGAAAATTACTGTTTCGCTTTCGCTGAACATTCGTTCGTTGCCACTGCGGCTGCGGTTTTCGGGTGTCACGCGAAATTGTTTTTTATCGGGCTTTACCGACAGGTACTGAACCATGCGTGTAATTATTTCATTGAACACATCTCCGGTTTTGTGTTGCAGAAAATCATAATTGCGCCATCGCCATATTCCTTCGCCGTTGATGATTCCGATTTTAGAATCGAGTGATTGATAAAAAGAAATGAGCGGATACTTGGTTTCAACATTTCCAATTTTCTGATACGCAAGAACAACTGTTGACGGAGCCGGACGATAATCGCCGAACGGAACTTTCAGGGGAGGAAATGCCTGCAACGCTTGCATCGCGTTAGTGGAAAGATTGAATAAAGTGAAATCATTTTCAGGAGCGGCAGTAGCTTCACCCATTGAATTATTTCCGCCATTAATTTTTAAAGCATCCTGTGCTGAATTGAAAAGTGAAATACTTGTTTGCGCTCCGGTGATAAACAGCATTGATTTTTTTTGTGCTGTTGCTGCTGCAATAATTCCCTGCGTAGTTTGCGCGCCGCTTGGCAACTGATGAAAAATAATTAAGCTGTAATCTTTTACATCAGCATTGTTTCCCTGCTCATACACAATGTCGCACTCGTAATTTTTATTTGATTCAATGGCTTGCTTCAATGCGGCGATATCAGGATGCGGCGCATTGGCGAGCAGCAAAACTTTTTCTTTTACTTCCAGCACTTCCACAAAAACATCAGTGGTATTATTGGCAAAAGTGACTTCATCGCTCAGTTGATTCAACACAAAACGATAATGAATGATGCCGGGTTTATCGGCAGCGAAAGTGAACTCAGCAGGCTTCACAAAATAATCTGATTCGGCATTGAAACTTTGTTCCTGCAACAAACGATTGGTATTTTCTTCCACGCGAAACACCTGCAACTTTATTGCTTCGCTCTTGCAATTCTGCGCCTGCACATCGGCACGCACACTGAAATTATTTCCGAGATACGCAACCGGATTGAAATACATTTTTGAAATCAGTAAATCTCTTTTCACTGTGGTATCACCTAATGCGATAGTATAAACAGGAGCCATTTTTTCTCCGGCAGAATAAACAGGATTGCTTCCTTCGTTGTAAACTCCATCGGATGCGAGAATGATGGCACCAAGATTCTGATTGGAAAATAAATTCTGTACCTGCTCAAAAAAATCGGAGAGGTTGGTGCTGCCGTCTTTATAATCTGCCTGCGCGCCTTCGCGAACTTTACTGCCAAGGAGGTAAGTTTTTACCTCGTAATTTTTTGATAATGCATCGCGCAGTTTATTAAAGTTGCTGGTGTAGGCAGCAGAATCCTGTTGCTTGAAATGCATGCCGATGCTTGCCGAATTATCCTGCGCCAATAAAATAATGGGCTTCTCGGTTTCGTGA
>JAHEZG010000120.1:0-2522 GCA_023251195.1 Chitinophagaceae bacterium
ATGCAAGCGACAGAATAAATAATCACCAAAACGGAACAGCCATTTCATTTACCATTGATGATGAAGACAGAGCGAGTTATATAATCAGTGAACACGATGTAGTAGTTTCTATGCTGCCTCCACACTTACATGATCGTGTTGCTGCGCATTGTTTAACACATTCAAAACATCTGGTAACTGCTTCTTATGTTTCAAAGAAGATGCATGAGTTGAATGATGAAGCAACCAAGAAAGGAATTTTATTCATGTGCGAAATGGGACTCGATCCGGGTATTGATCACATGAGCGCGATGCAGATTATTGACGAAGTAAAATCAAAAGGCGGAAAAATTTCTTCCTTCAGATCATCGTGCGGCGGATTGGTTGCACCTGCGTGTGATGATAATCCGTGGCACTATAAAATTTCATGGAATCCGCGCAATGTTGTTTTAGCCGGTCAGGCAACAGCGCAGTATCTCGAACATGGAATAAAAAAATTCAAACCGTACCATCGTTTGTTTGCCGAAGCAGAAGCCATAAAAATTAAGGGCTACGGAAATTTTGAATTGTATCCGAACCGCGATAGTCTTTCTTACATTGATACTTATAAATTGAATGGAATTGAAACCATCATTCGTGCGACTTTAAGAAAAGATGGATATTGTTCCGCTTGGAATGCATTGGTGCAGTTAGGTGTAACAGATGATTCATACACCATTGAAGTTTCCGATAAAATGACTTACCGCGATTGGTTGTATGGATTTCTGCTCCCCAAAAAGAAAGATGAAGATGTAGTCAAAACACTCGCACGAACTCTTGGAATAAAAAAGGATGATAAAATTATTGAGCGATTGAAGTGGCTCGGAATTTCTGACAATAAAAAAATAGGAGCAAGCACTGTTACACCAGCGCAGATTCTTCAATCGCTAATGGAAGAAAAATGGGTGATGAAAAAAAATGACCGCGACATGGTGGTCATGATTCACGAATTTGAATACGCAATAGGAAAGAAAAATTTCTTGCACACCAGCACAATGGTTTTAGAAGGAGAGAAGCAACACACAGCCATGGCAAAAACAGTTGGCTTGCCGCTCGGCATTATGGTGAAACTGATTTTAACAACTGATTTAAAACTGAAAGGAGTTCGCATTCCGGTGATGAAGGAAGTGTATGAACCGACATTGAAAGAGTTGAAAGAATTGGGAGTGGTGTTCAACGAAACCATAAAACAGGTTAAGAAATAATGAAATCATTTTTCATTTTACTCTTTCTCTTTCCTCTTCTGTGCTTTGCTCAGAAGGAAGATAGAGTTTGGGTATTTGATGATAGTGTTGCTATTGATTGGAATGATACTTTGAATCCTATTGTTTTTAAGATTGGAATGAAACCTTTTTCAAATACAGAAAATTATTCTTCTATTTCTGATAAAAACGGTCATCTTCTTTTTTATATAGCTCAAGGTGCACAATACTCTGGTAATTCCGGATTATTAAGTGGTATTTACAGATATGCTCCTCTCTCAGCGAGTATTGATGAAGTTATTATTCCAAACGGTGATAGTCTGTGCAGCAACCGCTCAATTACTCAGGGATTTCTTTTTATTCCATTTTTGAACGATACAAGCAAGTACTATTTATTCTATTTAGCAGGAAACAATGCACCATTTTGTCAGTATGGATTTAGCTATGCAATTATTGATAAATCAGTAGGAACATTGGGGGCATGTATTTCAAAAACTAATTTACTTGTCTCTGAAGAATTTTCAGAAAAAATGACCTCAGTAAAGCATGGGAATGGTCTTGATTGGTGGATTATTATTCATAAAGTAAATTCAAATGAATTTTATAAATATTTATTAAGTGCTACAGGGATAAGTGGTCCATATATTCAATCAATCGGACCTTCACTAAGTTATCAGTATCAGGGGCAAATGAAATTTTCACCAAATGGAAATAAACTAGGGATGGTTGATACAAACAATGATTTAATTTCTCTATTTGATTTCAATCGATGTTCCGGAGAATTGAGTAACTATATTAACCTTGGAAATGAAGATAATGTTTATGGTTGTTCATTTTCACCTAACAATAAAATATTTTACACTTCATCATGGAGCAAATTGTATCAATATAATTTAGACTCTCCAAATATTGCTTTATCTAAAATAGAAATATGGGATGACGCAGCACCGCTTTATTATATTGGACAGCATCTGCTCGCGCCTGATGGAAAAATATATATTGCTAGTGGTTATAAATATTTACCCAACCAGGTATTTAATTTTAGAACCAAAAATCTAACTGTAATTGAAAATCCGAATGTTTACGGTGTCGGATGCAATGTCAATCCATATAGTTTTTATTTAGGAGGAATGCGGTGCATGCTTGGTTTACCCAATATGGTAAACTACAATTTAGGACCACTCATTGGAAGTCCTTGCGATACAATTATTAATTGTGTATCAACACAAAATAATTTTAATGAAAGTATTTGCGGTGGAGATGTGTTTGATTTTAATGGAATACCATTAACAATTACAGGAA
>JAHEZG010000120.1:2562-10357 GCA_023251195.1 Chitinophagaceae bacterium
GGTGGATGCGATTCATTAGTGACTTTGCTTTTAAGTGTTATCAATACAACAGCAACCAACACAAGCGCAAGTATTTGCAGTGGTGATTCATATACCTTCAATGGAAATCAATTGACAGCAGCAGGAAATTATTTCGATACACTTGTTAATGTTCAGGGTTGCGATTCGTTAATCACTTTGCAATTGAGTGTTTTAAATAATTCTTCTTTTTCTTCTTCACAAAAAATTTGCGCCGGAGATACTTTGCACATTGGAAGTATTGCTCATTCAATCGCAGGAATTTTTATTGATACACTTTTGAATGCAGCAGGTTGCGACAGCATTGTTACAACCTTGCTTACTGTTGATTCAGTTATTGTTTCTGTCAGTTCAATTGCTGATACCCTCACTGCAACTGCAAGCGGTATTGGAATTAATTATCAATGGATAAGCTGTGACAGCACTACAAATATTATTGGAGCAACCAACCAAAACTTTGTTGCAACAGCAACCGGAAATTATGCAGTGATAGTAACAGATGGAAATAATTGCAGTAAGCAATCGGAGTGCTTGTATGTATTGGTTTCGGGTGTAGAGCAATTGATAAATGGTAATGGACAATTGATAATTTATCCGAATCCAACAGATGGAGAAATAACGGTAGTGCTTCGACCATCCTTCGACAAGCTCAGGATGACAACTATCACTATTACCGATGCACTCCGAAGAACAATCATTAACGACAAAACAAATCTTAATTCTAAAATCTTAAATCTAAAATCATTTGCGGCAGGAGTTTATTTTGTGAAAGTGGTAATGAGTGATGGAAGTTTTGGGGTGAAGAAATTTATGAAGGAATAGGAAAAATGACAGGGAATTTATTTCAGTAAATTTGACACAGAAACTGAACGATGATACAACGATTTTACTTTGATACTTCAGTAATTGGCGGAGTTTACGATACGGAGTTTGCCGAGCATTCAAGCATCTTAATGGAGAAGGTAAAACTTGGACAAATCAAAGCCGTTATTTCAAATGTTACTGAAAGAGAAATCATGAAAGCCAAAAAGGAAGTTCGTGATTTTTATACTTCTTTGCCAAACCAGTGCATTGAATTTATTCAACTCTCGCCCGATGCAATCACTCTCGCAGAAACTTATGTCAGGGAAAAAGTTGTTGGAGACACTCACCTTGATGACTGTCTTCACATTGCGCTTGCAACAATCTATCATGTTGACATCCTGGTGAGTTGGAACTTTAAGCACATCGTAAACATTTACCGAATCAGAGGATACAATTCTGTAAACATAAAACTTGGTTATCCGACTTTAGAAATCCGTTCACCTAAGGATATAGTTTAATGAAATCTAAACATTCAAGAATAGAATTAAAAATAAAAAGCTCATGAACAAAACGAAAGAAAAAATATCAGTCAAGAAATATGATGCTGTAAAGGAAATGCGCAAAATCCGGGACAAGATTTCATCTGAAATCGCTGGCATGAATGCAGAACAAATTATGGCGTATTTCAATCAGCCACGCTTGCAGAAATCAAAGTGACGAACATTTCGAAACACACTTCTTTTTTGTTGTGCTCGATAATATTTATCTCAACGAAACCATAAAACAGGTTAAGAAATAATAAAATTATTCCGCTGAAACCATCGCCGCACCAAGCTTTTCCGGCTGTGTGTGTAAGACAGCTGTAAAACATATTTGGAAATATCAACTCAAAAAATATTTCTTTGTCGCCGTTGAAAAAATTTGCAGCAATAAAATTCTGTAACAGTTTTTCAAAAAAAATCAGAGTTGTAAATCAACCCGAAACTCAAAACAAGTAAACCCGAAACTAATTTTAATGGCTACAAAAAGCACAAAGACAAGTGGTGGAACAGGCAAGTCGCTGATGATTGTGGAGAGTCCTGCAAAAGCAAAAACCATTGAAAAATTTCTCGACAATAAATTTATTGTGAAGTCGAGTTATGGTCACATTCGCGATCTGCCGAAGAATGATAAAGCCATTGACTTCAAAAATAATTTTGAACCACAATACGAAATCTCTCCCGATAAAACCGCTGTTGTCAGCGAACTGAAAAAGTTAGCGAAGAATGCGCAGGAAGTTTGGCTCGCAACGGATGAGGACCGTGAAGGAGAAGCCATCAGTTGGCATTTGTGTGAGGCACTTGGATTGGATGCGACCAACGCAAAGCGAATTGTGTTTCACGAAATCACGAAGAAGGCAATTAAAGAGGCAGTAGAAAATCCGCGTACTATTAATATAGACCTGGTGAACGCACAGCAGGCGCGCAGAATTTTAGATCGCATTGTTGGTTTTGAATTATCGCCGATTCTCTGGCGGAAAATTTCTAACAAGAACGGATTGAGTGCAGGTCGTGTTCAATCAGTTGCCGTGCGATTGATTGTTGATCGCGAGCGCGAGATAAATAATTTCAATTCCGAATCTTCATTCAAACTCGTTGCTTACTTCACCGCAAAAGATAAATTCGGAAATGCCATATCGTTCAAAGCTGAATTGGCGAAGAACAAACCCGACGAAAAAAATGCGCAACAGTTTTTAGAAAGTTGTGTTGGTGCTGATTATAAAGTAAGTGATATACAGGTGAAACCCGGCAAGCGCTCATCCGCTGCGCCTTTTACAACTTCCACTTTGCAACAGGAAGCAAGTCGCAAACTCGGCTTTGCAGTTGGTCGCACCATGAGTGTTGCGCAGCGATTGTACGAGGCAGGAAAGATTACTTACATGCGTACTGATTCGGTGAGTTTATCCGAGACAGCAATGGATGCCATTGAAAATGAAATCCGCAGCAGTTTCGGTGATCCATATTATAAGCGTACAGCGTATGCAAATAAAACTGCGAACGCACAGGAGGCGCACGAAGCCATTCGTCCATCTTATATAGAGAACAAGGATACTGACGGAAGTATTGAAGAACAAAAATTATATGACCTCATCTGGAAGCGAACCATTGCTTCGCAAATGGCGGATGCTGAAATAGAAAAAACAATTGCGCGCATTTCTATTCTGAAAAAAGGAAAAACATCTGACGACAGTGAATTAGTTGCGAGTGGTGAGATGATTAAGTTCGATGGATTTCTGAAAGTGTATATGGAATCTACGGATGATGAGAATGTGGATGAGAGCACCATGCTTCCTGCATTGGAAGTCGGACAAAAATTGGACTTGAAGGAAATGGTTGCTACACAAAAATTTACAAAAGCAACAGCACGATATACGGAAGCCATGCTGGTAAAAAAATTAGAAGAGTTGGGAATCGGTCGCCCTTCTACTTATGCGCCAACCATCAGCACCATTCAGAAGCGCGAGTATGTGGAACGAAAAGACATTGAAGGAAAATTGCGCGACATGCGAATCATTTCATTGCGGAATGATAAAGTAGAAAGCAGAATTGAAAAGGAAACTTACGCAAGTGAAAAAGGAAAATTGTGTCCGACAGATATCGGAATGATTGTAACAGATTTTCTTTTGGAATATTTTCCGGTGGTGATGGATTTCAGTTTTACTGCCGAGATTGAAAAAGAATTTGATGAAGTGAGTAACGGAAATCTGGAGTGGCATAAAATGCTGAAAGATTTTTACAAACCATTTCATAAAAGTGTAGAAAGCACATTGGAAAATGCCAAGCGTGCAACCGGTGAAAAAGAATTAGGCATTGACCCGAAGAGTGGTAAACCTGTGAGTGCGCGAATGGGGCGCTTTGGTCCGTATGTGCAAATCGGAAAACCTGATGATGAAGAGAAACCAAAGATTGCTTCACTCACACGCGGACAAAGTATTGAGACCATTACTTATGAAGAAGCAATGGAATTGTTCAAGTACCCAAAGCTGATTGGTGTTGATCCGGTATCGAAGAAAAATGTTTACCTGCGCAATACACAGTATGGAATGGCGGTGCAGTTAGGTGAAAGTGATGGAGAAGAAAAACCAAAGATTGCAAGCATACCAAAAGAAACTGAGCCATCATTGGTGGATGTTGAACTGGCAATGAAATTATTAGAGTTTCCGAAAACATTGGGAACATATGATGGCAAGGATGTGAAAGTGAACAAAGGAAGATTCGGTCCTTATGTTTTATGGAACGATCAATTCTGTTCGCTGAAAAAAGGTCAGGATTTAATGACCATCACATTAGCCGAGGCAATTGTTTTAATAGAAGAGAAGCAGGCAAAAATTATTCAGGATTTCAAGGAAGATGGAATTGTGGTGATGAAAGGTCGCTGGGGAGCAATCATAAAAGCAGGAAGAAAAATGATTGGTGTTCCAAAAGGAATGGACCCTGAAACCATTACTGTAGAAGAATGTCGTGGCATGATTGGTCCGATAAAAACCTTCAAGAAGGCCGCAGCGAAAAAACCTTTCGCCGTGAAGAAACCTTTTGTGGCCAGGAAGACTGCTGCGAAAAAAAAGGTGAAGAAATAATCAGCGTTGAAAAGATTTGATAGTTTAAAAATCCACTGCGGGTAACTGTAGTGGATTTTTTATGATATTAATTTATTTCAAAACGGATGACTTTTTAAACTGAATTAAAATGAAATTTTGTTAATTGAAATTGAAGTGAGCAAAACAATGAGCTGTTTGTAACAATCCTTATTCTGGGTTTTGAGCTAAAGCATTTTTCTATTTACATTTGGGCACTTTAAAAAAATAAAAAACAAGAGATAAAGCGATGGATTTATTTGAAAAATTACTTCAGAACCGTGGTCCGCTCGGTAAACTATCGAGTGTAGCACATGGATATTATACTTTCCCGAAGCTGGAAGGTGAAATCAGCAGCCGTATGATTTTTCGCGGAAAGGAGAGAATCATCTGGAGCCTGAATAATTATTTAGGATTGGCCAATCACCCTGAGGTGCGCAAGGCCGATGCTGAAGCTGCCGAACAATATGGTTTGGCAATGCCAATGGGTGCGAGAATGATGAGTGGAAATTCTGACATTCACGAGAAACTGGAAAAACAACTTTCGGAATTTGTTGGAAAGCAGGATACCGTTTTATTGAACTACGGATATCAGGGAATGGTGTCAGCAATTGATGCCTTGGTTGACCGCCGTGATGTGATTGTGTATGACGCCGAATCGCATGCATGCATTATTGATGGTGTGCGTTTGCACATTGGTAAGCGCTTGGTTTTCGGGCACAATGACATTGAGAGTTTTGATAAACAAATGAAGCGCGCCAGCGATACAGTTGCTGAAACAGGTGGCGCAATTCTGGTTATAACTGAAGGCGTTTTCGGAATGGGCGGCGATCAGGGAATATTGAAAGAGATAGTGGCCATGAAACAGAAATATTCGTTCCGCTTGCTGGTGGATGATGCGCATGGTTTTGGTACCATGGGAAAAACCGGTGCGGGAACAGGAGAGGAGCAAGGTGTACAAGATCAGATTGATATTTATTTCAGCACATTCGCTAAATCAATGGCGAGCATTGGTGCTTTTATCAGCAGCGACGAACAGGTGGCAGATTACCTGCGTTACAATATGCGTTCACAGATTTTTGCCAAGTCATTGCCAATGCCATTGGTGATTGGTAATTTGAAAAGACTGGAACTGTTGCGTTCAAAACCTGAACTGAAAGCGAAGTTGTGGAGCAATGTTATGAAACTGCAAAAGGGATTGCGCGATCGCGGGTTTGATATCGGTAAAACAAATTCGCCTGTAACTCCGGTTTATTTAAATGGTAACCCGAATGAAGCCGCCAATATGATTATGGATATTCGTGAAACTTATGCAGTGTTTCTTTCAGTAGTTGTGTATCCGGTGGTGCCAAAGGGTGTGATGATGTTGCGCCTGATTCCAACTGCAGCTCATACTGATGCCGACATTGATGCAACATTAAATTGCTTCAGCGAAGTTTCTGAAAAACTGAAATCAGGTTTTTATCTGAAACAGAAACTGGTTACTGTATAAAAAATTTATTTAAACATTTTGAAAAGGCGGAGAAATGTTTTCTTCGCCTTTTCTATTTTTGAACGAATTGATGAAGCCGACAAAAAATTTTATTGAAGAATTAAGATGGCGCGGAATGTTGCAAGACATTATGCCCGGCGCTGAAGAGTTATTGAATACGGAATGCATTGCAGGTTATGCAGGCTTTGACCCAACGGCTGATTCGTTGGGTATTGGAAACCTGGTTCCGATTATGTTGTTAAAACATTTTCAGTTGTGTGGTCATAAACCCATTGCAGTGGTTGGCGGTGCAACCGGAATGATTGGAGATCCTTCGGGTAAATCGGCGGAACGGAATTTATTGAGTGAAGAAACCATTCAGCACAATTTGAATTGTCAGCGTGTGCAATTGGAAAAATTTCTGGATTTTTCTGCAGGCCCATCACAAGCAGAAATATTGAATAATATTTATTGGTATAAAAATTTTGGGTACATACAATTTCTGCGCGATGTTGGAAAACATTTATCCATCAATTACATGCTGGCAAAAGATTCGGTGCAGGGACGAATGGAAACCGGAATTTCATACACTGAATTTTCGTATCAGATTTTGCAGGGATATGATTTCTACTGGTTGTACACACATTACAATTGCAAGTTGCAAATGGGCGGCAGTGATCAGTGGGGAAACATGACCACCGGTACTGAACTCATCCGGAGAATGGCAGCGGGTAATGAAGCATTCGCATTTACCTGTCCGTTGGTTACAAAAGCAGATGGAACAAAATTCGGGAAAACTGAAAGCGGTAATATCTGGCTCGACGCTAAGAAGACTTCTCCATATAAATTTTATCAGTTCTGGTTGAATGCAGCAGATGCTGATGCCGGCCGATACATCCGGATATTTACTTTGTTAAGCAGAGGTGAAATTGAAGCACTTGAAGCGCAGCACACTGCTGAACCACACAAACGGATTTTGCAAAAGAGATTAGCTGAAGAGATAACCACTTTTGTGCATTCAAAAGACGATTTGCTTTCAGCCATTAAAGCATCTGATATTTTATTCGGTCAATCAACTTCTGATTCATTAAAGACTTTGAGTGATCGCGATTTCACTGAGATATTTGAAGGCGTGCCAACAAAAACAATTTCAAAATCATTATTGGAAAATGGAATTGGTGTAATGAATTTACTGGTTGATCAAACACAATTTTTTCCATCAAATGGCGAAGCGAAACGAACACTGATTGGAAAAGGATTGAGTATAAATAAAACAGTGATTGAATCAGCTGATCATAAAATCGGGATGAATGATTTGATTAATAATAAATACCTCTTGCTTCAAAAAGGAAAGAAGAATTATTTTTTAGTTGTGGTGGAGTAAGAACCTTAAATAAAATTTCGACCTTACATTGATACTTTTATTTACTTTGTATTGAGCAAATGAATCGTTTGGACCTTAATTTGAATAGTGTGCAACTCATTTTTTAAAAAAAAACTTTTAATAACAAACAACATAAAAACAATGATCATGAAAAAAAACATTTTAACCGCGCTGGTACTTTCATCAGCCATTCTTGTTTTCAGTGCTGCTTCCGCTCAGGAAACAACCGGTAAGAAAACCACTACCGAAACAACCACCATGCAAAAAGGAACTACTCCTGTTGCGCCCGGTTCAACTACTACAAAGGAGCAAAAACCAACTACTACTACTTCATCGAAACAAACTGTTACCGATAATCAAAATAACCTTGCACCTAAAGAAGTTGCCGGCAAAGTAACTGAGTGGATGAAAACCAATATCGGTACGGATGATGCGCAATCAGGCAGAATAAATGTTGCTACCACTAATTTGCTGACGAAGGTTCGCGAGATCAGAAAAAATGTAA
>JAHEZG010000121.1 GCA_023251195.1 Chitinophagaceae bacterium
CAGTCGAGGTTGTTGGTGGTTTTGCGTTTATCCATTCTTTTTTAGTTCAAAGTTTAAAGTTCAAAGTGTTAGTGGAGAATTAGTGTTCGGGCGTTGGTTGAAAATGGTGATGAATTAAATCAGCATCAAACATTCGTTGTTCTAAATATTTCCGTGGAGTAGAAATGGAATCGTTCAGGTATTTTTCAATCATCAGGCTGGCGATTGGCGCACCATAAGTTGCACCGAAACCTGCATTCTCCACAATCACGGCAATGGCAATTTTCGGATTTTCAACCGGCGCAAAACAAATAAAAAGCGAGTGATCGTTTCCATGCGGATTTTGGGCTGTTCCGGTTTTTCCACCCATGGTAACTCCCGGTATTTGTGCAATTCGTCCGGTTCCGGCTTCCACCACTTCTTTCATTGCATTAACAGTAATATCAAACCAACCTTTATCAATTGGTATCACATGTTTCTCATTAAATTTTTTGAGAACAGTAGATGTATCGTCATCCACTTTTTTTACAAGATGCGGAGTGTAGTACCAGCCGTGGTTTGAAATGGTTGCCATTTCATTTGCCATTTGCAAAGGAGTAAATCCAATTTCACCCTGGCCAATTCCGAGCGAAATAATGGTGACTGAATTCCATCTTCCGGTTCCATAAATTTTATTGTAGTAATCGGAACCCGGAATAAATCCGTAACCCACACCTGGTAAATCAGTTTCCATTTTTACTCCGATTCCGAAACTTGCGAGATATGATTTCCAACTATCTAATCCCTGTGCCACAGTTTTGTATTTGTTGTTGTCAACTACTTTCCTGAATGTCATGCAGAAATAAGCATTGCACGAATGCTGTATGGCTTCAATAATATTATTAACAAAACCGGAGTGATGGCAGCCCACTCTTAAACTACCTACATAGTATGCACCGGGGCACGAATAAGTTGTGGATGCAGCAATTGCATTGTCCTGCAATCCGATTAATCCGAGTAAAGGTTTGTAAATTGAACCGGGTGGATATGAAGCCTTCAACGGCCGCACAAACAATGGCTTCAGCGAATCGGCATATAGTTTACTGAAATTTTTTCCTCTGTCGCGTCCGGTTAGCAAACGCGGGTCGTAACTGGGGCTGCTGATCATTGCGAGCACTTCACCTGTTGATGGTTCAATGGCCACTACACTGCCAACTTTTCCCTGCATTAATTTTTCGCCATACAACTGCAAATCAATATCGAGTGTAGTGTACATATTCGTGCCCGGAAGGGCGAGTGTATCCAATGCCCCATCGTTAAACGAACCTTGCTCGCGATTGTGAACATCTACCAAAACATATTTCACTCCTTTTCTTCCACGCAAAACCTTTTCATAATACTGTTCTAATCCGCCGGTGCCGATGTAATCACCCTGCTGATAATATCCATTTGATTTTTCAATCTGCTTCGGCGTAACTTCTGAAATATATCCAAGCACATGTGCCGCTGCCGGAAACGGATAAGTGCGAACAGTGCGAACCTGGGTGTAAAACCCGGGATACATGAACAAGTCTTCCTGCAGTTGTGCATATAACTCTGGTTGTATTCCTTTAACTATTATGGTTGGTTTAAATCTTGAGTAGGTGTAAGCTTTGAACAAATCTTTTTTAAATGCTGTGGTATCAATACCTAAGGTGCTGCAAAGATTGGTGGTGTCAAATTTTTTTAATTGCCCGGGAATAACCAGCAAATCGTATTCGGCCTGATTGAATAAAATCAACTTGCCATTTCGGTCGTATATTAACCCTCGGGCAGGATACAATGTTACTTTCCGTAATACATTATTATTGGCCAGTTGCTGATAATCTTTATTCAACACCTGAATAAAAAGTAATCGTAAAATAAAAACGATTGCAATGATGATGAACACCATTTGCACCACTTTTCGTCTTGATGCGAGCGTATCCATTTTATATTATCGAGCTTTTTTTCTCATGAAAAAAAATTCGGTTAGAAATATTATTGCTAATGAAAGCAAGGTGCTTAATACAATTTTAAGCAGCATAAACCCAAACTGGCCAAATTCCAGTGTTTCTAAAAAGAAAAAAAACAAATGATGAATAACTACCAGTATGGAGGCATAAGTGGCAAACCACCTGAAGCCCATGTAACTGAGCGATGGTTTATCGGTTTGTTCATATCCGCCTGATGGCTCAACCAGTTTTAAAACCTGTGGTCGCATAAAGCACAGCAACACGCTGGCCGCAGCATGCATGCCCATGGTATTCGAAAACAAATCAATGGTTAAACCGGCAGCAAAACCAACCAACAACAAAATCCATTGCGGCATTTTGATGGGAAGCAGCAAAAGAAATAACGGATAGATATATGGATTAAAAACACCGGGCAGTTGCAGGTTATTTAAGATTAAAACCTGAATGAGTGTGAGCACAATAAACCGGATGAGAAGAAATAAAAATTCAATTATCATTTTGTGTTCGCTGTTCTAAATGATCTAACTCGTTTTTCATGAGGTTATTTACTACATACACATATGAAATGCTTCGGAAATCGGTGCTCAACTTTATTTCAATGTCGTAAAAATTGTCGTTGGTGTTTGGTGTGAATGATGAGATGGTTCCTACCAAAGTATTTTCCGGAAATTTTTTTGAATCGCCTACTGTATAAATTTTATCTCCAAGGGCAATTTTTATCTGCTTCGGAATTAAATCAAACTGCGCAAATTCCGGATTGCTTCCATCCCACGAAACCGAACCATAGTTGCCGCCGGTTCCTACCCGGGCACTTACTTTAAAATCATTGTGCAAAACCGGTATTATGGTGGCATAATTATCTGATACATCTTTTACAATTCCCACTATTCCGCCGGGCCCAATTACTCCCATTTTAATTCCTACCCCCTGTAGTTTTCCTTTATCAATAGTAATGTAGTTATTTAATTTGTTAATGGTAATGTTCACCACCTTGGCCGGAATGTATTTATACAATTGCTTGTACACCGAATCATTTACGGTTATTTGCTGAAAAGAAGCATCGTAAAATGAACTTTTCAGTTGATTTCTTAAGGCAGCATTTTCATTAGCCAATCTTTTATTTTCCTGACTTAAATTAATGTACTCAATAAAATTATTGTAAACCGTAAAAACCCTTGCTGAAACTGCACTTGATGAATTAATAAATGCAGCCTGATGATAACTTTTATTATTTACAATCAGCACAATGCTGCTCACTTCCAATAAAATAAAAAGAATGAATGCATGATAGCGAACGAGTAAAGAAAAAATGTTGCGCATTCAACTATGTGAGCTATGAAAATTTCAGAATGAAATCAGTTGTGTTTTGAAAAGAAAAAAATTTTTAAGACATCAGGAACGGATACCGCGCAATATTTTTCAACGCAATACCTGAACCACGAACAACGGCGCGAAGCGGGTCATCATCAATTGAAACATGCAGTTTTGTTTTTTGAGCCAACCGTTTATCCAATCCGCGCAACAAGGCACCACCACCTGTAATGTGCAAACCGGTTCGATAAATATCTGAAGCCAATTCAGGTGGAGTTGATTCCAATGCTTTTAAAACTGCTTCTTCAATTCTTGAAATGGATTCATTCAGTGCGTGCGCAATTTCAGCATACGAAATAGTAATTTGTTTTGGAATACCGGTCATCAAATCTCTTCCCTGCACTGCATAATCATCAGGCGGATTTTCTAAATCAGGAATAGCAGAACCTACATTAATTTTTATATCCTCGGCTGTGCGCTCACCAATTGCCATGTTGTGCTGGCGGCGAACAAAATCAATAATGTCAGCCGTGAACTCATCACCCGCCACGCGAATAGATTGGTCGCAAACAATTCCGGCCAATGCAATTACCGATATCCCGGTTGTTCCTCCGCCAATATCAATTATCATGTGGCCGATTGGTTCTTCCACATCAATCCCAATTCCGAGAGCCGCTGCCATTGGCTCATGAATCAGATAAACTTCGCGACCACCTGCTTGTTCAGCGCTGTCTTTTACGGCGCGCTTTTCAACTTCAGTAATGTTTGATGGAATACAAATAACCATTCGCCACGATGGAGTGAAGAAAAAACTTTTCGGATGAATCATCTTTATCATCTCGCGAATCATGATTTCTGCCGCGTTAAAATCGGCAATAACACCATCGCGAAGTGGTCTTATGGTTTTTAAATCTTCATGGGTTTTTTCATACATCTGTCGGGCTCGCTTGCCTACTGCTATTACCTTTCCGGTAATTTTATTTATAGCAACAATTGAAGGTTCATCCACAACAACTTTATCGTTGTGAATAATTACAGTGTTGGCAGTGCCCAGGTCAATTGCAATTTCCTGAGTGAGAAAATTAAATAAGCCCATGTGTTTTTTGTGGAAAATTCTTGAGTGCGCAAAGTTGGATTATTTATTCAGTATTTACACACCTGTTTTTTCCTTTCGAAAGAAAATATACTTACGGTCAACATTATTTTGAATTATACCAACGGAATCAACATTTAAATTGTGAATGGGAGTATATTGGAGTCAAAGAAGTTTTATAGGCAAAAATTTTCTACCTGAAAGTAAATTTTATTCAGTGTTTAAAATGCCTCGTTCCGGTCAGCACCATTGCCATGTTGTGCTGATTGCAGTAATCAATGCTGTCTTTATCTTTTATAGAACCGCCGGGCTGAATCACGGCTGTTATACCGGCTTCTCCTGCAATCTGCACACAATCCGGAAAAGGAAAAAATGCATCAGATGACATCACCGAATTTTTTAAATCGAATCCGAAATTTTTTGCTTTCTCAATAGCCTGTTTCAACGCATCTACTCTCGATGTTTGTCCGCAACCCATTGAAAGTAATTGCTGATTGCGCACCAATGTGATGGTGTTTGATTTTAAATGCTTGCACACTTTCGAAGCAAATTCCAAATCGGCAATTTGATTTTTCTCCGGAGCTTTTACAGTTGCTATTTTAAATTCCGCAGCAACATCTGTTTTCAAATCTTCATCCTGTTCAATCACTCCGTTCAAAATATTTTTGAATTGTTTTCCTTCGGAAAGATTTTTTTTCTGTTGCAGAATGATTCTGTTCTTTTTCGATTTCAGAATTTCAAGTGCCGATGAATCATAATCAGGAGCAATCAGAATTTCCAGAAATAATTCGTTCACCAGTTTAGCAGTTGTTTCATCAATTTTCCGGTTGGTGATTATGACTCCACCGAAAGCACTCACCGGGTCGCCGGCTAATGCTTTCTTCCATGCTTCTGATAAATTTTCGTCGCTCGCCACTCCGCATGAATTGGTGTGCTTGATAACTGCGAATGTTGGCGCATCAAATTCTTTTATCAATTCCATTGCGGCATTCACATCCACCAGATTGTTGTACGAAAGTTCTTTGCCATGAAATTGTTCGAGCAATTCATCCAGGTTGCCATAAAAAATTCCTTGCTGGTGTGGGTTCTCCCCGTAACGCAACACTCTTGATTGATGAATGCTCTTTTTGAAAACAGGAAGTTGAGTAGTTGAATTAAAATAATTAAAAATCGCAGTGTCGTAATTCGATGTAACAGAAAATGCTTTCGAAGCAAAAAGATGTCGGTCGCTGATTTCGCTGCTGCATTTTTTATTGGTAAGAATTTCCAGTAGCGAAGGATAGTCATTCCGCGAAGCACAAACCAAAACATCTTTAAAATTTTTCGCCGCCGCACGAATCAAACTGATTCCGCCGATATCAATTTTTTCTATGATTTCACTTTCATCATCTGTTTTCAAACGCGTTTCTTCGAACGGATACAAATCAACTATCACCAAATCAATAGTATCAATTTTGTGTTGAGCGAGTTCCACCCAATCTACTTCGTTATCCCTGCGGGCTAAAATTCCACCAAACACATGTGGGTCAAGTGTCTTCACTCTTCCACCTAAAATTGCCGGAAAACCAGTGATTGCTTCAACTTTCTCGCATACAATTCCCAACGAAGTAATAAAATCATAAGTACCTCCGGTCGATATCATTTTTACTCCACACTCGTGAAGTTTTCTGATAATTGGTTCTAAATTATCTTTATAATAAACTGAAATAAGCGCTGATTTTATATTGATTGATTGCATTTTAATTTTTTATGAAGCCGCAAATGTAATGTTGCCAATGAGCAGTAATAGTGATGAAAATTAGTTGTTGGTAATTTCTTTAAATTCAGGGCTGGAAAAAATATTTTAGAAAGAATAGTATGTTCGCTCCAATGCAAAAAGAAATTTCGCAAGAAAAAATATTCAATCGAATAATAATTATTTCCGGCATTATCACATTTACCTATTTATTAATTCTCAGCCAGATTTTTTTTAAGGAGCGAACCTGTTTTGTTGACATGTCATTTATTTTATTCAACATAATAAAAGATCAATCACTTGCAATTCAGGTTTATAGGTTTGGATCAGTGGTAACTCAGATTTTTCCTCTTGCCGGAGTCTGGCTGGGTTTTTCGTTGGAAACAATTATGCGATTGTACTCAGCTTCTTTTATTATATGGTACTTCGTGGTGTTTCTCATTTGTGTTTTTGTTTTCCGGAAACCCAAACATGGTTTGTTGATGTTGTTGTTTGCCACCTTAATGGTTTCCGATACATTTTACTGGATCACTAACGAACAACTACAAGGAATTGCTTTTTGCATTTTGTTGTTTGCATTTATTGAATGGAATTTTGAAAAAAACCGTTCACCATTCTTGTTTTATCCTTTTCTGCTTGCAGGAATTTGCATTGCCGCTTTCTTTCATCCATTGGTTATTGCCGGTTTTTGTTTTTTCTGTTTATATAATTGGCTAACCGACCGCAAAGTATTTTGGTTGTTTTCTATCGCACTGTTTCTGTGTTTTTATATTTTTAAAATCATTTTTTTCTATTCACACAACTACGATCATCATGCATTTGCATCCATAAAAAAAATACCGGAAAATGCTCTTGATTTTTTTATATTGCCTGTTACTATAAATTTTTTTTATTATTTATTCATTCATTATTTCCTCTATTTAATTGCCTTTTTAGTAACCAATATTTATTTAATCATTCATCGAAACCGCCTTTCGCTTTTATTATTGAATGCTGCTTCGGTAATTTATTTTTTCATTGTTAACACGAGTATTGCAAATCCCGACTTGCTGTTTTACAACGAAAGTCATTACCTGATGCTTGGGTTTTTTGTGAGCATTCCACTTTGTTTTAAAATTTTGCCAGCCATTCGAAAAACAAGTTGGTTGTTTTTTATTATTTCTGGCGGTTTAATAATTCGATGCATTGATATAACTGCTGACCATAAGAAATTTACGAAAAGAATTGAATGGCTTGAAAATTTTCAAAATGAAACTGACCATCTTAATTCAAAAAAATTATTTGTTAAAGAAAAGCAGGTGCCCATGGATTTATTAATGATAACATGGGGCTCTTCCTATGAATCTTTGTTTATATCGGCATTAAAAAATCCGGATAATCCCAGAAGCATTTTAATTGATTACGAACTTGATAAAAAAGAATGGGCATTCGATCAGAACAAATCATTTTTCACTCACTGGGAAATTTTGCCATATAAAGATTTGCCTGAAAAATATTTCCGGTTCAATGATTCTTCAAGGTATGTATATTTTAATTCTGCCCTGTTGACTAAATAATTTTTCTGATAGCCGACCTTTCAGAAAAGGAATGGTCGTTGTTTAATTCGGTTATTAAATTTATTCCCGGCTGTTTACCAATTTCAATTGAACCGAATTGTTTTTCAATTTCTAAAAATTTTGCTCCATTAATTGTTGCCCAATTTATCAGTGTTTCGGTTTTTATATCTGGAAATTTTGATTGAATGGTTTTCATTTCATCTAAAATTGAAAGTGAATTGTTTGAAGCCAGACTATCGGTACCTATGCAAATTCTATCTTTTACCTGCAACCAGCAATTGTAATCAGGCAAACGATTTTCGATATACAAATTTGCTTTCGGACATGCACACCAAAACAGATTCGGAAAATTTTCAGAAGTTTTTTTCAATTCATCTGCAGTTGTAAATGTGTTATGTACGAACAGCGCATTATTTTCTTTCGGTAAAAACTCTATTAGATAATCAATGCTTCTCTTTCCGGTTGGTTGGAATACTTCAGCTGAATTCAATTTAAAAAAATCATCAATCAGGTTTTTAAAATCTCCGCTTCCATCAAAAAAGAATTTTGTTTCTGCTTCAGTTTCCTGATTGTGAATACTGAAAATTTCCGGGTGATTTTCTTTCCAACCATAAATCAAGTTCATCAATACAGGCGGAACCGAATATGGAGCATGTGGGGTAATAGATGCAGCCAGATTTAATTCTTTTGCTTTATAAAAAACATTTTTAGCATTACTAAAATATTGGGCAGCATTTTCAGGTTTAAATCCATAGGTCTCAATAAATGTGTGATAATAAATTTTACTTTTTTGCTTTGTTATCAGAGAATGATCATCGTTACTGATATCTCCGACAGCCACAATTCCGTTTCGAATCATTTCCTGATTTGCAATTTCAATTTCGTCAAGTACTGTTTCAAGCTTTTCATTTCGAATGGTTAAAAGATCTTTTACAAACTGAACCAATCCAGTTCTACGAGTAATCCGGTTTCGCATATATGATAGTTCAATATGACAGTGTGCATTTACAAATCCCGGGCAAAGTACTCCTTCAAAAAACTGAATCGAAGAACGATCGTGATGTTCAATTGAATCAATAGCGAGAATTTTTCCGGCATCATCAGTAATAAGCACCGATTTTTCCAGCATTTCCTTTCCGGTAAAAATTTTATCCGCAGAATATTTTTTCATTGCCTGCAAAAATACCAATGAACCGTTGAACAAATGAACCAATCAACCTCTGAATCAATGAACTATTTCTGATGGCTTACATTTGCCGCCGCAATGAAAACACAGGACAAAAAAAACCTTCGCCACCTTTCATTAGATGAAATAAAACAGGTGCTCGATGAACAGGGAGAAAAAACATTTCGCGCCACTCAGGTTTGGGAATGGATATGGCAAAAGGGTGCCTCATCAATTGATGATATGAGCAACCTTTCAAAAGAATTACGCGAAAAACTAAAGGAAAATTTCGACCTCTACTCAATAACTGTTGATACCATTCAACGCAGTAGTGATGGTGTAGTGAAAGTTCGTTTTAAAACTTCTGATAACTTTTTTATCGAGGGTGTTTTAATACCTGCAATTGACCGTGTAACAGCTTGTGTTTCATCGCAGGTTGGTTGCAGTTTAACCTGCACTTTTTGCGCAACCGGATTAATGGACCGCGAACGAAATCTGACTCACGACGAAATTTTTGACCAGGTAGTTCAATTAAATAAAATTGCAGAAGAACAACACCAGCGCAGGCTTACAAATATTGTTTTCATGGGAATGGGCGAACCATTACTCAATTACAGTAATGTAATAAAGGCCATTGATAAAATCAGTGCCCCTGATGGGTTGGTTATTTCTCCCAGAAGAATTACAGTAAGTACAGCTGGTATTTCAAAAATGATTAAGAAACTGGCTGACGATAAAGTTCGCTTTCGCCTTGCCTTGTCATTGCACGCCGCCGACGATCAGAAACGAAGCCGCCTGATGCCCATCAATCAGGAAAATAATTTAGAAAGCCTGACCGAATCGCTGCAGTATTTCTGGGAGAAAACAGGCAATCGGATTTCATTTGAATATGTATTGTTTGAAGGTGTAAACGATACCTTGCAAGATGCTAAAAATCTGGTTACGCTTTGCAAAAAATTTCAATTAATTCATGTTAATCTAATTGAATACAACAAGGTTCAGGGAGTACCATACAAAGGATTATCGTTTGATAAAATGGAGAAATTTGCGGCTATACTGGAAGGGTATGGAGTAAATGCCACTATTAGACGCAGCAGGGGGCGCGATATCGATGCTGCCTGCGGTCAATTAGCCAATAAGAAGTAATTGACAAAAAATGATTTACTTTTGTGTCCCTCAAAAAAAATCCAGTTATGACAGACCTAGAGAAACTCGTAGAAAGGATTACAGCTTGTGCCACAACAGTGCATGAAAACATGGGACCAGGCTTTCCTGAGAAACATTATCAGGAAGAAATGATTAAAGAATTAACGAAGGCCAAGGTGGTGTATACAACCAAGGAGGCAAAAACCAGAATGATTGATGGCGCCCAGATTGGGGCCAGTCGTATGGAGTTTTTTGTTGAAAATATAATGATTGAACTTAAGGCTGTGCCTCGTTTGGAAGTG
>JAHEZG010000423.1 GCA_023251195.1 Chitinophagaceae bacterium
AAAATTGCAAATAAAAAAGAGGATGTTGCAATCGTTCGCCTCGAACAATTGTATCCATTACCTGTAAAGCAATTAGATGCGCTGACAAAAAAATATCGCGCCGCAGTTTTTGTGTGGGTGCAGGAAGAACCTGCCAACATGGGTGCATGGAGTTTCATTCAACTCAATTATTCAAAAATCAAGTGGGGAATGATTTCACGAAAAGCGAGTGCCTCACCCGCAACCGGATTTCAGAAAGTTCACAATCAGGAACAGGAAGAAATTATTGGAAAAGCATTGGAATAAAAAATTCTATTAAGATTAAAATTGTTTTGCTACAAACATTCCAGCAACATGCGATAACATGCAAAGTGAAAGATTCAAACCAATATTAAATAATCCTGCTGAATAGTTTCCACTCTGAAAAAACTTCATGCTTTCAAGCGTGAAAGTTGAAAATGTACTGAATCCACCGCAAACACCTGTTGCCAAAAACAAATAAGCGGTGCTGTTAATATTTTTTGAGGAGAAAAAAACAAATGCAATTCCTAAAATAAAAGAACCGGATACATTAGAAACCAAGGTTGCAATTGGAAAGAGTGGTAAAAACGATGAAACAACTTTGCCTGTTAAGTACCTGAATATACTTCCAATTCCACCGCCAATAAAAACATAAAGTATTTCAGGCAACTTTCATGTTTTTTTCTTCAGCTTCAACTTTTATTTTTTGTTTGTTTCCGAGTTCATATAAATATTGCATTACAGAAAATAAGATAATGAAGTAAACAAAAAACACAAGAGTTACTGCTGATTCTAATAATTCATAGAAATAAATCATGCCACAAACAAAGCCTGATGAAACAATTGCAATGGCCGAAAGGAACAATAAAACCTGACGATTACTCAGCCCAAGGTAAGCGAGGTGATGAGTTGTATGATCGCGACCGCCAACAAATGGCGATTGGCGTCTCATAAGCCGGCGATAAAAAACAGTAGTGGTATCAATTATCGGGATGCTGAAAACCAATATTGGAAAAAGAAATTGTTTGAACTGTATTACCGGCCCCGGCACATCACGGAAATTCCAGAGCGATAAAATACCAATACCGGAAAGCAATACGCCAAGAAACTGACTGCCGGTATCGCCCATGTAAAGTTTTGAGGGATGGAAATTAAATATCATAAACCCACCAATTGAACCCAAAACCCCAATGATGATGAAAGAATAAATGGATAAAAAATTCCCCTGAATAATCTGAACCACCAGGCAGGTAAGTAAAATTATACCTGATATGGTTGCAGTTATGCCATCCATATTATCGAGCATATTAATTGAATTCATAATTCCGATTACCCAAAAAATAGTAAACAGGGCGTTGAGTGCATAGTAATCAGTAATGTTTATGATCACTCCTGAAATAATCAATATTACCGCACACATTAATTGGCCGAGAAATTTTAAAATCGGATTGGTATTGTAAGCATCATCAGCCAAACCAATTAAAAATCCAATGGACGATGCCAGTAATAATCCAATGAGTTGTTTGTTAAACAAATCACTTTTATCAAAAGAAATAAATGTAAAAGCCGTAAATGAAAACAAGAAAACGATGTAAAATGAAAACCCGCCCACAGATGGTTTGGTAGTTGAAGCCCAACGAATAATGTTTTGAGTTTGATTTTGCCGAACGCCTAAAGTTTTTGAGAAGCGCAAAAACAACCCGTTAATTAAAGTGGAGAATACAATTGATAACATAAAAAAAATAAAATAACTGATATAAATTTTGAATTCGCTATTGAACATAATCAGAATTTATCTTTTACAAATTTTACGATGGATTTCCACCTTGAAAGTTTAGGAGCAGCTGCATCAGAGTAATATCCGTAACCATAACTTCCGCCACCGCCGTATCCGCCATATCCTGATCCGTATCCATAACCATATCCATATCCGTATCCATAATTATAAGAATAACCTGAAGCACCTGATCCCATGCTGTTCAATACAATTGAAAGGCGGTTAATCTGATTTTCAGTAACCAAACGGTTCGCATTATTCAAAAAATTTCGGCTCGAATAATCGGCACGAACCACATACAAAGGATAGTCAGCTTTTTTCAAAAGCTCCAATGCATCGGTAACAACACCTATGGGAGGTGTATCTATCACAATGATATCATAACGCAACTTAAGTTCTTCAATTAAGTCTGCTGCTTTTTGCGACATAATAAATTCAGCAGGATTGGGCGGCACCGGACCTGAAGTTATAAAATCCAGGTTGTCCCATTCCGAATGCTTGATGCATTCGTCCAGTTTATACTTTCCGATTAAAATAGTACTGATTCCTTTATTGTTTTCAGTAGAAAAAGCTTTGTGAATTCTTGGTTTACGAAGGTCAAAATCCAGTATAATGGTTTTCTTACCACCAACTGAAAATATACCGGCAGTATTTACCGCAATAAAAGTTTTCCCCTCCCCGGCAATGGTTGATGTAACTGAAATTATTTTTGTTCCAACTCCTGAATATACATAATCGAGGTTTGTTCTGATACTTCGAAACGATTCGGAAATAACTGATTTCGGATTCATGTTCACCACCAGTTGCGAAACATCCATTGGTTTGCGGTAAATAGGAATCACACCA
>JAHEZG010000122.1:0-7739 GCA_023251195.1 Chitinophagaceae bacterium
ATTTTCTCTGCCTCAAAATCAGTCGGGTTAATGTTGTTTGCCACCATATTTATTTCTACAAAAGTTTCAGCCCCACCTTTTGGTGGTTTCATGTTCAGCAGAAAAAATTTCATCAACCACTTTGGCATTGGTGGTACTCTTGATATGGTCGGATTCAATTCACCGGTCGGAATCATGAATGCCATTGATATATGTCGCATTCCCTGCATCACTTTCATTTTCCCCCACATTGCTTTTGATTGCGGAGTTAATGAATCTATTCGTTTTAAAATTTCAGTTGTTGCATCAGGTTGAAAAAGATTTTTCATGATTGGGGGATTTATTTCTGCATAAATAATAAAAGAATTTTATCAGGGATTAATAGTTCTAATGGAGTTTCAGTGAAAATTCATATTTCAAATTCAGTAAAAAATATTGATTCAAAAAAATCATTTTATGGAATTGAATGTCTTTTTGAATCTCAATGAAAATAAAATTCAGAAATATGAAAACTAAATTCGTAGTACTGCTTGTGATGTGTTGCAACTTATCGTTCGCCCAAACACCCAAAACAATTTCATGTAAACCAGAAAAAGCAACGGTGTATTTTACTGGAGCACAGATTTATTATTCTGAAAATGTAACGATACCGGCAGGTACAACTGAATTCGCATTTCAGGGAGTTTCTCCGTTCATTGATCCATCAACAATTATAACAGGAGGCAAGGGCGAATTCACTATTCTGGATGCGCAATTCAATACGCGATATCCGGAAAACATGGAGACCAAGCCAGATAATCCGTTATTGATGAAGTACAAAAAGGCAATTAAAACGAAACAAGACAGTTCTTATGAATTGTACTACCAGCTCATGCTCATACAGGCAAATAAGGAAGCATTGATTATTGAAAAAGGATTCCTGCAAAGCAATCCGATAATAAGAGGAACATCAAAGCGCGATAGTTTGGTGTTGATGAAGGATGCAATAGAATATTACCGACAGCGACAAGGAAACATTGATGCTGAATGGGTGAAGCTCACTCGCGAGCAAGATAAACTCACTGCAATAAAAACACAATTGGAAACAGGCATTGCAGAAATTAACGAACTCATAAACAAAGTGAACCAAGGATCTCCGATTGATAATGCACAACCAATTTATGAAATATTGGTTACTGTTTCAGCGGATGTAGCAATAGCTGCAAGCATCCAGTTTAATTATTATACCGCAAGTGCATCGTGGGCACCGGAGTATGATTTGAAAGCAACATCAACCGACAACTCTTTAACATTAATTCAAAAAGCAAAACTGATTCAGAGCACTGCTGTTGATTGGAAAGATGTGAAGCTGACACTGTCAACCGGAAATCCTTCGCTTCGAAATACACGACCAACACTTAATCCGTTATTTGTTCAATTGATAAATTATATGCGCGAAGAAACGCTATCGAAAAATTCAACTTCACTGAATGAAATTACAAGCACCACAACCGGGGGAACATTTAGTAATGATGAACTAAAAGACATGGATGCAAAATATAGTTTTGATTATTCAACAGTTAAAACCAATATGGTGCAGGTTGAATATGCTATTGCGCTTTCGTATTCCATTCCATCAGATGGAAAGCCGCACACCATTGCCATTCAGAAAAAAGAGTTGAATGCAAACTTTGAATATTATTGTGTTCCGAAGTTAGATAAAGATGCTTTTTTGCAGGCACGCATTGTTGATTGGGAGGATATGAATCTGGTTTATGGCGAAGCGAAAATTTACTTTGACAATTCGTATGTTGGAAAATCAACCATCAATCCAACAGAAATGGACGACACACTCAACATTGATTTAGGTCGCGATAAAACAATATTGGTTGAACGCAAACTGATAAAAGAAAAAAGCAAAACAGGTTTCGTTGATGGTATGAAAACAGTAACACGCAGTTTCACCATCACTGTTCGAAACACAAAAGCCAATGCAATAAATTTTGTGTTGCTCGATCAGATTCCATTATCAAATCAAAAAGACATCACAGTTACAGCCGAAGAAACAAGCGGAGCAAAACTGGATGAACAAACAGGGTCTCTTACCTGGAACATGAATCTGAAATCGAAAGAAACAAAAACTTTTAAATTCACTTACACAGTTAAGTATCCGGGAAGCCAGCAGATAAATCCGCTGATTTAAAAAACGAAAAAACATTTATGCGCCAACTAAATTTTTTTTTAAAAAAATGGTTGGCGCTTATTTTTTAATTTAATTGATAACAGTTTTTCAAAAATGTTTGTCATACGATTGTAATTCTATTTTAAAATATTTTTCTAATTCAAGGCTGTTTGTATCATTACAAAAAACACTTTCAATTATGAAAAAACACATACACTCATTTTCACTATTAATTCTTGCACTTAGTTTTTTTTATTCCGAAGCAAATGCAACAACACAGATTGTAACCATTGCAAACTTTCAATTCGCACCTGCAAATTTCACCATCAATCTTGGCGACACCGTTTTGTTTACTTGGATTAGCGGTAGCCATACCACCACCAGCACAACAATTCCCGGCGGTGCTGCTTCCTGGAATCAATCAATGAATTCTTCATCCACATCTTTTATTTATGTGCCTGCAGTTGTCGGGGTTTATGATTATCACTGCGCCATTCATACCAGTATGATCGGACAGTTTACAGTTACAGCATGCGTTCCGCCTGATTATTCTAGTTCAATTTCAGTAAATTTTAGCTCATGCGATAGCCCATTTGTATTGGTTGCCACAAACCCGGTTGCCACAAATTATCAATGGATTTATAATGGCAATCTGATTACCGGTGCAACCAATGATACTTATCTTGCCACCAATGCAGGAGGCTATTCAACCATTGTATCAAACAGTTGTGGTTTCGACACCACTCCAGTAAGCATTTTAGGATTTATTTCCGGTCCGATCATTTCACTTGCAGCATCCAGTGATACAATTTGTTCAGGGCAAAGCTTAACGCTTATTGGAAGCGGTGGAATAACTTATACCTGGGCGCCTACAGTTGTTGTTCCTGTTTCAATTAATGGAGATACAGCTGTTGCAACACCCACCACTTCATTTGAAGTGATAGTTCACGGAACAAGTTTTAACGGGTGCAGCAATACTGATTCATTAAACATTACTGTTTTGTTAATTCCCCAGGCAGGATTTTCAATTGTGCAGAGCGGAGATACAGTTACAACACAAAACTCCTCTATTGGGGCCACCATTTATGATTGGGATTTTGGTGATGGCTTTACTACCAACAACCCGGCTCCAACGCATACTTATGCAACCACCGGAGTTTTCACCATTCAATTAATTGCAACAAATGCCGAGGGATGCACAGATACTTTTGAAATGGTTGCAGATCTCACTTCAGGAATTTCTGAAGCAACTATTGAACAATCAATATACTTTATTGTTGAATCAACAAATTATAAAATTAATTTAAGTTCGAACAAAAAAATTAATTCATCATCGATTAACTTTTATGATATTTCGGGAAGAATATTGAATGTAAAAACTGATCAAATTACTAACAATACTGTTTCCATCTCAACACAAAATTTATCAGGGGGAATTTATTTTGTTGAAGTTATTTCTGATGAAAAGCGCTCCACACAAAAAGTATTTGTGCAATAATCATTTTTTTTGTTGGTTTATTCAGAATTAATTTGTTTGAAAATTAGGGCATAAAAATTCCCCGTGAAAAAATATTCATGGGGAATTTTTTATTCCGGAATTTATTCTGAATCAATTTAAAAGCGCCTGTATTTTTCATGGGCAGAAAAACAAAATCCTATCGATTTATTCTTTAATTATTTTATGTATCAACTCTTCTTTTTCATTCCTGATTTGAATAAAATAAATACCTGTCGGTACTTGATTCAGTGAAATTGTTTTAATAAAGTGTGGCGAATTGACTAAAACAAGCGAATTAAAAATCGATTGACCAAGCGTATTAAAGACATTAATTTCGTAGTTATTTTTTTCAACTCCAATTAATTCAACAGATATATTTTCTGTAGCCGGATTGGGGTAAATCAGAATGTTGTTATTGAAATAGGCATCGTTTAATCCATCGCAATTAATAACCACAACTTTAACGGTTGTCTGAGCGCTGCAATCAAAAGCGTTTGTACCCGAAACAGTATAGGTGGTGGTCACAACTGGCGAAACTGTAACAACCGCCCCTGTTAACCCCCCTGGATTCCAGGTATAGTTTAACAGACCAGAGGCAGAAAGGTTGATGGAGCCCCCTTTACAAATGGTATCTGTTGGAGCTTCAATGGTAGCTGTAACGCTTGCTGAATTTACTACAACCGTAAATGCAGATGTTGCGCTGCATGAGCCGTTAGATCCGGTAGCAGTATAAGTGGTATTAGTAGATGGAGTTACATTTATAGTAGAACCGGATACCGCCCCCGGCATCCAGGTGAATGTGCTTGCCCCTGTTCCGGTTAATGAAACCTGAGTGCCAATGCAAATACTATCATCAGTGGATGTAATGTTAATGGTTGGCGCCGCCACAACTGCAACCGAAATAGTAGAAGTGCCTGAGCACCCTGAGCTGATATTTCCTATAACTGTATAGGTAGTACTTACAGCAGGCGAAACACTCACCGTGTTACCTGTCAACGATCCGGGCATCCAGTTATAAGTATTTCCGCCACTTGCCGAAAGAATTGTTGAATTGCCATCGCATATACTCGTTTGAGATGTTGAGGCGGTAATTGTTAGTGGACCCACATGCATATACACGGGAACAATGCCGGGGTTGCATCCGGTGTGAATTCTCCAGTCGTAAAAAAAATAATATCTTGAAGGCATATTGTTGATCGTGTTTGTAATTGAAAGAATACCAGCAATTGTGTATGGATGTGTTGCTCCATTTGAATTTCGTTGCAATCCACTGTTGATTGTGGTTCCAACGGCATTCATATTATAAGTTGTACCTGCAATACAGCTAAATGAAGTTTGAATCGGAATTTTTTGCCCAATCATGCCTGAAGTAATAACCTTTGTTGCTGTTGAAAGCACAGAACCGGTTCCGGCATCAATTAAATTAACATAAATTGTTCCAGTGCTTCCCGGATATGCAAAAACGGTATCGATAACAAAATTTGAAATGGCATCGAATACTTCCCCATTTGTAAAAGTTGTATTTAAACTCGTTGAGCCAATTGAATTAGTCGAAGGCAAGCTGCTATAATTAGCGCCCCCGCTCGATGCTTCTACCCAAAAAGCAGTATCATTAACTACAGAAACATTTAAGGTGCTTCCTGTTTGGATGATATTTGTTCCTGCAGCATCAGAATACCAGGTAATATTTCCAAAACCATTGGCTATAAGGTCGTAATTTCCGGGTGTGCAAACTGTATCGTTGCTAACTGAAGAAATTCCCACCGAAGAAATTAATATAGTTGCAGAAACATCGCTTGCGCTTGACGAAGCGCAGGAAACGGTACATTGATACCAGGTAGTACCTGCAGAGGATGGGGTGGTATAGGTTGAATTTGTATTTGTTCCAATTGCAGGAACCCAACCTGAAGTGCCGCTTGCCGATTGTTCCCATAAATAAGTAAGCCCTGCCACCCCACCGGTGCTTCCGATTAATGTTAATGACGAAGTGTTTCCATTACACAGAGTTGTAGCGCTGGCAGCAATTGTTCCGGCGCTTACAACCGTGCAGGCAGGCAGTACGATTGGTGTACATCCAAGCGAATTTAATAAGGAAACCCTTGCGCCTCCAGTTGCAAATAATGCATTCATCCGGATTCCTTGGCCCGAAGTAAACATGTTCATACAAGCATCATCAGTATAATCCATATAATTCATGAACATTACACCAGGGGAAGTTGCTGTGCAGTTATCAGTAAATGGAAACGATGGACAACCATAGTTTTCGCCTCCTTGATTTGGGGTATCACCTACAAGATCGCTTCCGCCGCAACCACCACCATCATCTCCCCATATGTGTCTCATGTTTAACCAATGACCAACTTCGTGAGTGGATGTTCTTCCTATACTATATGCTCCTCCATCCGGATTCGGATTAGCCATGCTTCCAACCGAAGTATAAAGTACAACACAACCATCTGTAGCCGCAGCTCCACCTGGAAATTGTGAATAGCCCAGCAGACCGCCACCTAAATTACAGGTCCAAATATTTAGATACGAAGATGATGGCCAAGCATCTAATCCACCATTTGCATAATGTTTTACATTGTCATTCGTGCTCCATGATGTTACTGTTGATTGCCTGCGTTCAATGCCAGTAGAAACATTTCCTTGTGGATCACGAACAGCTAAGCAAAACTGAATATTGGTGTTAGCCGCCACTGAACCCCAGGCAGATGGAATGTTTGCGGCATCAGAATTCAACAAGGCATAATCCAGATTTAGCTGTTCAATTTGAGCATACAATAAAGCATCAGATAGATTTTCGGCAGCTGCATTCCAAACCACATGAAAAACCACAGGAATTGTAATTACTGACCTTGTGTGCAGATTTGGATTACTTAAAATATAAGCTGCAGCTTGTTGTTCAATTTGTTGAAGTTGAATTGCAAAATTTGGATCATTCGTAATTTGATCTAACAAGTGAGAATGAGAACCGCAGGTTCTTTGACTAAAACAATTTGAATAAACAGCAACAATAATGGTAAGCGAGAGGAGTGTTTTTTTCACGGGGTATTTGTATTTTGGAATTTGAGCAAAATTGAATATTTAAATCAACTTGCAAAATCTTCAATAATATTTGAGGGGAAAACCGCATATTCATAGGCAAAAATTTTATTAACGGGCGTTTTTTGATAGGCGAAAAAAAATATCTTTTACTGACCTAAAAAAAATTGAAATTAATAGACCTCAAAATTATAAGGCTTGATTTGTAAAAAGGCTCAATCCATGTTTTATTAACGAACAATTATAAATGGTTAATCGAATTTTATTGCCGTTCATCCTTAAAAACAAATCATTTGACGAATATTAAATGATTTTTTTTATAAAACCAATTTATTTGCCGTTCCTAAAAACCTTGAATTCTTAAACCTTTAAAATTAAATTGATTATGGAAAAAATTTACTGTAAATATTTTGGACTTTTTATAGTTTGTTTATTATTCGTCAGCGGTGTTTTTGCACAAGCGACCCAAACCTATAATTCGTCTACAACATGGAATTGCCCAAATGGAATTACTTCTATTACAGTTCAGTGTTGGGCCGCTGGTGGAGCCGGTGGTGGAAACAGTACCAATGCCGACGGCGGCGGCGGCGGCGGCGGCGGCGCTTATAGTGAAAAAGTTGTATCTGGCTTAAGCCCAATATCATATGCAGTAACTGTTGGAACCGGCGGAACAGGGGTTACCAGTGGAACTGGTAATTCAGGAGGAGATTCATGGTTTGGAAGTGTTGCAACGGTATTAGCAAAAGGTGGAACAGGTGGGTTTGCGCCTGCGGGCGGAAATGGCGGAGTGGGCGGCACTGGCGGAGCAGCTGCTTCCGGTGTTGGAACCATTAAAAATTCTGGGGGAAATGGAGGAACTGGTAGAAATAGCAATACTGGTCAAGGTGGCCCTGGTGGCTCATCAGCTGGCACAGCGGTAGGAGCAAATGGTTGGTCTGGGTTAGCCATTTGGTCAACCATTACTGCCACAGCAGGTCCAGCCGGTTCAGGAATAGGTGGTGATGGTGGAGCTTCTGGTGGTAACGGTAATAATGGTACATCCCCTGGTGGAGCAGG
>JAHEZG010000122.1:7749-10202 GCA_023251195.1 Chitinophagaceae bacterium
GTTCAGGCGATAATACCGGAAGTAATAGAATAGGTGGAAACGGTGCGAATGGAAGAGTAATCTTAATTTATCCATCAATAAGTAGCTTCACACCAACTTTTGCTTGTGTTGGAAGCGCAACAGTTGTTACAATTACAGGAACAAATTTCACAAGTGCTACTTCAGTAAAGTTTAATGGTGTAACGGCAACATTCACAGTTGTTAATTCAACAACAATTACAACAACGCTTCCAGCAGGTGCAACTACAGGAGCATTGTCAGTGTTTATCGCTCCAAATACTGCTTATAGTCTTTCAAATTTTACTGTAAGCCCAATACCAACACCGACCATAACACCAAACTATTGTACGGGTGGTGGATTCGTTTCTCTTCAAGCAACTCTTGGTTATTCAGCATATATTTGGAATACTGGAGCAACAACATCATTAGTAAGTGTAAACCAAGCAGGCAATTATTCGGTTACTGTAACAAGTGCAGCAGGTTGCACGGGAGCCACCTCAATATCAATAGGAAATGAACTTGTAGTAAATGGAAATTTTTCTGCCGGAAACACCGGATTTACAACCGCATATACTTATGCCGCTGATATTGCCGGACAAACAGAACTTTATCCTGAAGGATATTATGGCGTTGGACCTAGTGCAAATAATTACCATGATTTACTTTATGGAACTGACCATACTACAGGAACGGGAAATTACATGATTGTAAATGGAGATCCTGTAACCGGAAGCACAATCTGGTCTCAGACAACATCTGTTACTCCAAACACCACATACTATTTTTCAGCTTGGGGATTAAGTATTTATAATGCGAATAATGCAGTACTGCAATTTAATGTTAACGGCTTACAAGTTGGAACTGTTGCCTATCTTCCAAATGGCTATGTTGCTACATCGGGGCCATATACTTGGGTCAAATTTTATGGATCATGGAATTCGGGACCTGCTACTTCAGCTACAATTTCTATTGTTGATTTG
Organism: Chitinophagaceae bacterium; assembly: GCA_023251195.1. Classification (GTDB taxonomy): domain Bacteria; phylum Bacteroidota; class Bacteroidia; order Chitinophagales; family UBA10324; genus UBA10324. The sequence continues at coordinate 8,730 of JAHEZG010000122.1, forward strand.
CAAACTATTTTAGGTGGAAACGATTTTGGATTAGATGATATTTCATTTGGCACACTATCACCAATAAGTTTAGCAGTATCCCCTGATGCAAATGGAAACGATGGAACTTGCATAGGGAATCCATTAGTTTTAAATTCGAATGGAGCTGGAGGAGCAAGCCCATTTACATATTTATGGTCAGGACCGAGCGGATATACTTCATCAATAGCTAATCCTACTGTTACTGCAAGTGCAAGTGCAGTTAATAATGGAACTTATTCAATTACTGTTACAGATGGATTTGGATGTACGGTTTCATCAAGCATAAGTGTAACAATTAATCCTTTACCAACAATTTCTTTAACAACCACAGCGGTACCTGCAAGTATTTGTTCAGGTAATTCAACTAACATAAATATTGCGTCATCACAGATCGGAGTAATTTATCAACTCAGAACCGGCATAACAAATATCGGTATACCAGTTGCCGGAACAGGCGGAACAATTAGTTTACCCACCGGAGTTTTAAATGCAAACACAACATTTAATGTACTTGCTTCAAACGCAACATCGGATTGCAATGTGCAATTAACAACAACCCCTACAGTAACTGTTAATCAAACGCCAGTACTTGTTATTACAAACCAAACAATTTGTACAGGTACTGTTGATTTAACATTGCCAGCTGTAACTGCAGGAAGTACGGGTGGAGGCACTTTATCATATTGGACAAATGCCGGAGCAACAATTTCGCTTACATCACCACCTCCAACGGCTGTGAATGTTAATGGTACTTACTATATTAAAACAACAACCGGCGCTGGCTGTGTTGACATACAGCCTGTGGTTGTAAATATTGGGGCAGTACCTGCAGGCGCTGCATTTACCTATCCAACTACACCTTTTTGCAGCACTGAAGCCGATCCACTCCCATCTCTTACCGGAGGTGCTTTTCCGGATGTTTTTTCTTCAACTGCCGGATTAGTTTTTGTAAGCACCAGTACCGGAAAAATTGATTTATCAGCCAGTACAGGCGGAACATATACTGTTACTCTTACTATGGCTGTAGGTGGAACTTGTACTCCTGCAACCACAACCCGAACAACTTCTGTTACAATTACAACTTCACCAATTGCTACTTTTAGTTATTCATCGGGTGCATTGTGTCAAAGCGTAAATGCAATTGATCCATCCCCGGTTTTTACAGGTGGGGCTTCTGCCGGCACCTTTACATCTTCTTCAGGCTTGTTAAGTATTGCTGCAAATGGTTTAATTGATATTTCTGCATCAACCCCCGGAAATTATGCTGTTGTAAATACAATAAATGCAACGGGTGGTTGTTTGGCAGTTGCCGATACTGAGTTTATTGATATAAACCCATATACTTTTACAGGAGCATTAACTGCGTCTTCTTCTGTACCTGCAATATGTCTCGGACAGAGTTTAAATTTATATTCAGCTGCAACAAGCTACTTAACAGTTTTAGAAAGAGAA
>JAHEZG010000424.1 GCA_023251195.1 Chitinophagaceae bacterium
TTTAAAATTTAAGTGGCAAAGATATTTTTTCATTTGAACCAATCAACTTTTTGTAAAATCTTAATTAAAATTTTACTCACATCTGCTTTACCTTCGTTCTAATGATTAATCAGTTTCAGAATTTTATCCTGTCAAATCAACTACTATCGGAAGGAAATCCAATTTTAATTGCAGTTAGCGGTGGTGTTGATTCAATGGTTTTGGTGAATTTATTTTCTAATATCAGCCAACCATTTTCCGTTGCTCATTGCAATTTTCAATTAAGAGGTGAGGAATCAAATGAAGATGAACAATTTGTAAAAGAACTGGCTTCAACAATAAAAGTTGAGTGCCTTACAGAGCGATTTGATGCAAAAGAAGTTGCACGACAAAAAAAAATTTCCATTCAAATGGCCGCAAGAAATCTTCGCTATGATTGGCTGGAAAATATCAGAAAGAAAAACGGATTTCATTTTATTGCTACAGCACACCATCGCGATGATTCCATTGAAACAGTTTTAATGAATTTAATAAAAGGAACCGGCATAAAAGGTTTACATGGGATACAACCGAAGCAAGGAAAAATTATTCGACCGTTATTATTTACAGGGAAAGATGATATCATAAAATTTGCTGCAGAAAACAAAATTGCTTTTCGCGAAGACAGTTCAAATAAAAAAACAGTTTACCAGCGAAATCTTATTCGACATAATGTTATTCCGCTCCTTGAAGAAATAAATCCGTCATTCAAACATTCATTTGAAACCAGCATTAAACATTTCTCAGCCGCTGAAGCTTTGTATGAATTGAGTATTAATAATTTCAGAAAAAAAATTTTGAAACGGGATAAAAATGAGCTGACTATTGATATTCCTGCGTTGCTGAATTCAACCGCTTCACAAACAATATTGTTTGAATTATTACAACCATTTGGTTTTGAAGAAAAAGCAATGGAACAGATTTTTAATTCATTGAATAGCGAAAGCGGAAAAGAATTTCTTTCATCAACTCACAGGATAATTAAAGACCGGAAAATACTTTTCATTGTTGAAAAAGATAGTGCAGATGGTCAGGTATTTCTCATTAAGAAAAAGAAAGCACAAACCATTTACCTTGCAGAAAACAAAATAGAAATCCGGTTGAAAGAAGCATCATCCAGAATAAAACATGGTCTCATAGAATTGGATGCAGATAAAATTTCTTTCCCTTTAATTTTAAGGAAATGGAAATCGGGCGACTACTTCTACCCTGCCGGAATGAAAATGAAAAAGAAAAAACTGAGTAATTTTTTTATTGACTTAAAAATTCCTTTACACGAAAAAGAAAAACAATTGGTGATTCAGGATACAACTGATAAAATAATTTGTGTGGTTGGGTTAAGAGGAGATGAAAGGTTTGTCATAAAAAATTCAACTAAAAATTTTTTCACAATTAAAATTTAACATCCGATTATTTTTTTCACCATTCACAATAGTATTTTGCGCTCATGATTGTTTACATCATTATCATTTTCACTTCACTTTTTTCGTTTCTTGCCTTACAAGATGCAAATTTGATGAATCGGTTCATTATGTATCCTTATGCGGTAAAGCACAACCGGGAATGGTGGCGATTTATCTCTTCCGGTTTTCTGCATGCAGATTACATGCATTTGTTTTTTAACATGTTTGTTTTGTATTCATTTGGGAAAGGACTTTTCTATTATTTTGATTTGCTGTTTGAAGGTTTGTCGGTTTATTATTTTCTTGTGCTTTACATAGGAGCCATTGTGGTTTCTGATTTGTCATCGTACATTAAATATCACGAATCACCATCGTATCGTTCCCTCGGCGCATCAGGCGCTGTGAGCGCGATTTTGTTCGCATTCATATTAATAAATCCCATGTCGCAGGTTTTAGTTTTTTTTATTCCGATGCCTGGAGTTTTAATGGGTGTTTTATATCTTGGTTATTCATGGTACATGGCAAAGCGCGGTGGCGATAGAATTAATCATGATGCACACTTTTATGGTGCTGTATTTGGTTTTGTTTTTCCAATTTTGTTAAAACCGGATTTATATCCGGATTTTATTGATAAGATAACTTTTGCTCTTTCTTTATGATCATAGATTTACGAAGCGACACAGTCACCAAACCAACTCCTGCCATGATGCAGGCAATGATGAATGCTAAAGTTGGTGATGATGTTTTTGGAGAAGACCCAAGTATTAATGAACTGCAGGAATTGGCTGCAAATATGTTTGGAAAAGAAGCAGGACTTTTTTGTCCGACCGGGACAATGACTAATCAGATTGCGATTAAAACACACACCCAACCAATGGATGAAGTGATAGTGGAGAAAAGCAATCATGTTTATTTCTATGAGTCGGGCGGAATTGCATACCACTCGCTTTCTTCTGTGCGATTAATTAACGGTGACAGAGGAAGAATAAAACCGTCGGACATTGAAGAAAATATTAACCCCGATAATATTCATCACGCGAAAACAAGATTAGTGGTGATTGAAAATACCGCGAATCGTGGTGGCGGCAGTTATTATCAGTTGAATGACATGAAAGCGCTGAGTGATGCCTCACACAAACACAATTTGAAAATTCACTTAGATGGTGCTCGCGTTTTTAACTGCCTCGTAG
>JAHEZG010000123.1 GCA_023251195.1 Chitinophagaceae bacterium
TTGGAGAAAAGGATCTTGTATTCGGACCAGATGATGCGAAGGCATTACAAAAAGTGCATCCAAAAAATGCTGAAATTTACATTGTGCCTGGAGTTGAAAACGCTGAGAATTTTACGACCAATAAAAATGTTTACTTTGATCACATTAAAAAATTTATTGACGCACACGGATCTTAAATAACTATAATAATTAATTCATTTAAATAAAACGACGACAGAAATTCTGTCGTCGTTTTATTTTGCACTTTAAATTTTTAATCATCATTGTTAAAATCATCAAGCAGCCTTCTGTTTTTCTTGGTTGGTCTTCCGGCCTTGTCATCATACTTATTGTTCATGGTGTAATCAGTTGCCGATTTTAATTTTATCCGCTCAAGTTCATCAGCCGGAGTGATATCCGTAAAAAAAGGTGCTACCTCACTTGCTTTCATTCTTTTTTCTAAAAGGTCATTCACCCTTACAGACCATTTTTTTTCCTTTGTATTTATAGAATATACTTCATTCGGTTTTACAATGTGCGAAGCTTTAAGTGTGGCACCATTCATTTTAACTTTTCCTGAATCAATGGCTGTACCTGCTTGTGACCGGGTTTTATAAATTCTTATTGCCCACAAATATTTATCTAATCGAACTTTTAAATTCTCATTCATTACTTCAGAAAAATTATAATTAAATAAAAATCAGTTGTCTTTTTTTTGTTCATCGGATAATACAAATTGCTCCTTTCTTTTAAATAATCCTGCAATTTTTTTCCGAAGTATTGAAAATGTACCGACCAATGCAATGGCAATTATTTTCCACAGTTTCAGTAGAAAAAAACCAATCTTGGCAAACAGGCCGGCTTTGGCCATTACACCTCCGGCAATTAAACCGGCAACGCCATATTCAGCTATTTTATCAGTTGAGCTGTTAAAATCATCATACTTGTTTCCTGAAATAAAATCACATGATGCTGTAATATTATTTATATGCTGTTTAACTAATTGCAAATCGTTTATTGATGCCACAACATTTAAAACCAACACGCCCCTTCGGCCAAGAATTCTGATATTGTAATTGAGTGTATTGATTTCATCACTGCCAAATCTGGCTTCTTTAGCCCAATGTAATTTATGATTAGTGGCATCATAAAATGGCTTTTGAGCCCAGCCAATAATTGATACTGTATCAAAGCCCTGTTGCATTCGTACTTTGTTGGCTTCAATGGTTGACTCCTGCATTTGTTTTAGCAAGTCATCATAATTAATATCTGATGCATCATCATCTTTAACATGGCCAATATCCTCGTAAGAAATTACAATGGCCCATTCATCAGGCGAATTTATTTTTTTGTCGGATGGAACGAGAACTCCCAGTATATCAGGATCTTCAGGATTGTTCCATAAATCTGTTAATAATTTTTTTGCATTTTGTTTATCGAGATAAGAAAAACCAGATGGAGTATTTAAATGTGCAAGGCCTCCATCAAGATCAAACGAACCATTTTGAAGCAAAATGGAATTTGCCAGGCTGTCGGTTTTTGCCATGTATAGTTGAGTCAATAGCTGCACACTGTCGGCCGATAAAGTATCAATTACATTGGCCCCAAATGAGGCAGTACTGCCAATTAAAAAAAACAGTATCAATTTTATTTTTTTCATTTTAAAACTTTTAGGCAAACAAAATAATAATAAACTTAATAGCTTGATGCGCCTGTTTTAATTGAATTGCCCTTTAAGCAGTATACTTTAATTGAAATGCAAAACCATATAAAATTTTATTTCAATTTTGAATTCAGAAAAGAATAACTAATTGCATTGTAACTGCAATTAAATTTATTGTTAACGATTTTCAGTAGTTGGTTTTGTTGGCTCTGATTGCCAGTCGCAAAAATTTTTACTCCATTGTTTCTTCATTTCTTCGCGTTCCTCAGCAGTCATGTGCGATAATTTTTCATCCCATTTATTTTTCCAAAAATAATTGTATCGAGGGTGCCCTCCCCAATGGCGTCCCCAACCTCCACGAAAACCCACTAAAATTTTACTAAGCAATAATAATCCGGCAGCTTGCCAGAAAGTTAATGTTGTCCAGCCGGTAACTGCAGGAATAATCATATTCCACAACCACATAACGAGGTAAGAGAAAAATGAGGCGAATACCAGAAAGAAAATTATTCCTTTCAGTATTTTTTTTATCCAGAATATTTTCATTGAAGGAGGTAATTTAGTTAATTAAAAAATTCGGAAAAGTATTGTTGAAGTTTAGTTCTTAAATGCACTACTGCATACCTTTTTCGTGATAGCAAAGTATTTTGATTTGCACCGGTGGCTTTTTCAATTTGTTTAAAGCTGAGGCCTTCCAATTCGTGCATTACAAAAACCTCTCTTTGTTCTTCGGGTAATTGAGCCAGCGCGTCATGCAGCATATCCCAGAAAATCTGGCGGTTTAATAAATCATCGGGCATGCTCCCTTTATCAGAAAACAAATAATCAGGAATAACTAAATCGCCTTCTTCATTTTCAACAGCAAAATTTTCAAGCGGTATTGTTTTTTTCTTCCGGTACCAATCAATAACCTTATTGCCTGCCACCCGATATAACCACGCCGATACTTGTTCAATCGGTTCATTCAAACTGGTAATAATCATTTGCTGAAAAACATCTTGCACCAAATCTTCAGCATCTTCGTCAGTGGCCACTCTCTTGCGCACGAAGCCAAATAGTTTGCGACTATATTCCTTTACCGCATCAGTTATTTGTTGTTGTCGGGATGTACCCATGTTTTGTGAAATAACCATTTCCGTTTTTGTTATGAAATGGAAGACGGATTTTTGGTTGAAATATTTTATTGATTTAAATTTTATTAAAGGTAATTATTTCTTGGGCAGTTTCCCATTGTGCTTCAGTTTCCTTTCGAAACCAGGTAAGTTGCCGTTTAGCATAATTGCGTGTGTGTTGCTTTATTTTTTCAATAGCAGTTTCAAGTGAAAGTTTTCCATCGAAGTATTCGAACAGTTCTTTGTAGCCAACTGTATTCAATGCATTAAGATTTCTGAATTCAAGAAGCGATTTTGCCTCGTTCAGCAATCCTTTGTTTAACATTTCATCTACACGGTTATTAATTCGGTTATACAACTCCTTTTTTTCAATATCCAGCACATAGTAAATAACATTAAAATCATTTTCTGTTTTTGTTCCCTTTCTGAAAAATGAAAAAGCTTGCTTGCTTGATATACAAATTTCAAGTGCCCTGATCAGCCGAAATGGATTTTGCAAATCAACTTCATTGAAATAATCATTATCCAATTGTTTCAAAAGTTCCTGTAAACCAACAATGCCTTTTTCGTCAAATATATTTTTCACTTTTTCTTTTGCCTCGGCTGTAACTTCAGGAATCTGATCAAAACCATTTAACACCGCATGAATAAATAATCCGCTTCCGCCAACCATAATCACTTTGTTTTTTTCAGAAAATAATTTGTTGAGCAAGGTCAAAGCATCGTTTCTGAATTTTCCGGCGCTGTATTCCTGATGAATGGAAAGCGAATTAATAAAATGATGTTTTACTTTATTTAATTGTTCGTCTGATGGCTTAGCTGTTCCTATATTCAGTTCACGATAAAACTGCCGAGCATCTGCGGATATAATTTCAGTATTAAATTTTTGCGCCAGTTGAATACCCAGATCGGTTTTACCCGATGCAGTGGCTCCTGCTATTACAATTAAGGTGTGCTCCTTTTTTTTTAGGCCGGAAATAATTTCCGAGTGATTCATTATTCTTTAAAATCTTCAGCGCCTTCTTCAAAATTAAATTCACCTCCCATATCATCGGGTAAATCATCGGGCAATCCTTCTTCAATTTCTTCTTCGCCTTCTTCACCCATTCCTTCAATGTCATCTTCTTCTTTATCTACACCATATTGTTCCTCCTCATCATCCACTACTTTTTTTGAAAGGTGAGCCATCAGGTCTTCCTTTTTTACTGGTGAAGGACCAACCGATTTTAATACTCTCGGATAATTTTCGCTGTCTTTTGATACAGTATTAATGCTAAGTAATTCCACTAATAAACTGAATGATTGCTTAGCAGTTTCAAACTCATATAAAAATCGTTGATGCGGATCATCTATGAAATGAATAATCATCGGCATCAAAACATTCTTGCCCTTTTTTATTGCCTTCGGGTTCAAATCCATTTCATCTTGCTTGTGCCAATTGTCATTGCTGCGAAACATGCGACGCGAACTTTTCTCAGGTAGTGCAAATGCAGAGGTGATAATTTCATTCAGATCTTTCATGGTTTGCGAAGGTTGAATTTCAATATCGCGGTATATATTTTCGTCTTCTTCAAAGGCAACTCTGAATTTGTATATCGACATGTTGTTTTTTTTATCCGGGTCAAATATAGAAGTCATAAAAACAGAAATATAATTTGCTTGAGAATTAATTATTCACTTATAAAAAAAAATTGCCTTCACCTGAAAATCAAGTGAAGGCATTAATTGTTCAGAATACTATTTTATTTTTTTGAACCTAGAAATTCAGCAATGCTTTCGTGTGTTTCAGACAAAGCTTTTTTTCCGGGTTTCCAATCAACAGGGCAAACTTCGCCATGCTCTTCAGTAAACTGCAATGAATCAAGCATGCGAATGGTTTCATCGACACTTCTTCCAAGCGGCATATCATTTACAACCTGGTGGCGAACAACCCCTTTCATGTCAATTAAAAATAATCCACGGTATGCCTCTGCCTTTCCTTCAAATGTTTCTTCGCCTTCATCATTCATTGAATAATAACCGGCCAATACATCATAGTTTCTCGCAATTGTTTTTGAAAGATCAGATACAATCGGATACTTCACTCCTTTTATTCCTCCGGCCTTTTGCTCGGTTTGCAACCAAGCCCAATGTGATTGATGTGAATCAACCGAGCAAGCTATGAGTGCACAATTGCGCTGCTCAAATTCTGCAATTCTTTCCTGAAAAGCAATAAGTTCAGTAGGACATACAAAAGTGAAATCCAAAGGATAAAAAAAGAAGATTACATATTTTTTTCCAATGAATTGTTCGAGCGAAAAATTGTCGATAATTTCTCCTCCATTAATAACCGCTTTTGATTTAAAGAGCGGCGCTTTTTTTCCAACAAGTACTGCCATTTTTTATTTAAGGTTTTTTAATTGTGATTTTAATAAACGATGCAACAATTACTTTGAAGATTTGTTCATCAGCAATTCAATTAAATCGGTTAACCTTGATTTCAGGTCTTTTCGATCAACAATAAAATCAAGGAAGCCATGTTCCAATAAAAATTCTGAACGCTGAAAACCTTTTGGTAAATCTTTCCCGATTGTTTCTTTTATAACTCTTGGTCCGGCAAAACCGATTAATGCTTTGGGTTCAGCAATATTCAAATCGCCAAGCATGGCGTATGATGCCGTTACTCCGCCTGTGGTTGGGTCGGTCATTAATGAAATATATGGAAGTTTTCCTGCAGCCAACCGGGTTAACTTGGCCGAAGTCTTAGCCATCTGCATAAGACTAAATGCCGACTCCATCATGCGAGCGCCACCTGATTTGCTGATTATTAATAAAGGATATTTTTTTTCGATGCAATAATCAATTGCCTTAGAAATGCGCTCCCCTACTACACTTCCCATTGACCCACCAATGAAATTAAAATTCATGCAACAGGTTACTAATTTATGTCCGTTAACTTTTCCGGAGCCTACGGTTAAAGCTTCGCTGACATTTACTTTTTTAATTGTGTCGGTTAATCGGTCTTTGTATGCTTTTAAATCTTTAAAGCCTAAAAAATCTCTTGGTTCAAGATCTTCAAATAATTTTTTAACACTTCCTTCGTCGTAAATAATATCAAAATATTCAACTGAATTGATTCGAGCATGGTAATTACAACTCGGGCACACATATTTATTATCTGTTAAGTCACTGGTTGGAATTGTTTTTTTACATGCTGTGCATTGCCACCAAACTCCATCAGGCACTTCAAGCTTTTCTTCAGTTGAAGTAAGTATCCCCTGCTTATCTCTTTTAAACCAAGCCATTGTTTATGTTTTTTAGCTGTTAAATTTTAGCAGTTAGGTCTTAGTTTTTAGCGTTTAGCTTTTAGCGATTAATATTTTACCTGAGTGCTAATTGCTACTGGCTAATTGGTTCCCTACGCTATATCAATTTTCTTTTCGAGATATACATCCTGAATGGCATTTAATAATTCAATACCATCCTTCATTGGTTTTTGAAAAGCTTTGCGACCGCTGATTAATCCAGTTCCGCCTGCGCGCTTATTTACAACGGCGGTATGAACAGCTTCGGCCAAATCGCTCGCACCTTTTGATTCGCCACCGGAATTAATTAAACCAATTCGACCCATATAGCAATTTGCTACTTGGTAACGGCAAAGATCAATTGGATGATCAGTAGATAAATCGCAGTAAACTTTTGCATGTGTTTTACCAAAATTCAATGCAGTATATCCTCCATTGTTGGTTGCTAATTTTTGTTTTATAATATCTGCTTTTATGGTAACACCCAAATGATTTGCCTGACCTGTTAAATCGGCACTGGCGTGATAATCTATTCCATCCTTTTTAAATCCTGAATTACGAAGGTAACACCATAGTATAGTTGACATTCCTAAATCATGTGCATATTCAAATGCCTGGGCTACTTCTTGAATTTGGCGTGTTGATTCGTTTGAACCAAAATAGATTGTTGCACCAATCGCTGTTGCACCTAAATTCCATGCCTCTTCCACAGTGCCGAACATGATTTGATCATATTGATTCGGGTAAGTTAAAAATTCATTGTGGTTTACTTTTACAATGAAAGGAATTTTGTGTGTATACTTGCGTGATACAGAAGCAAGCACACCAAAGGTTGTAGCTACAGCATTGCATCCACCTTCAATTGCCAATTTCACAATATTTTCAGGATCGAAGTATGCAGGGTTTGGAGCGAAGGAAGCTCCGGCACTGTGTTCAATTCCCTGATCTACCGGGAGAATAGATACATAACCGGTATTAGCCAATCGGCCATGACCATATATGGATTGTAAACTGCGCAGCACTTGTGGGCTACGATCGGTTTGTGCCCAAATGCGGTCTATAACATCAGGTCCGGGTGTATGCAACATTTTTTTATCAATGGTGCCGCATACATGGTTCAATAATCCCGAAGCATTTTCTCCGAGTAAACTGGTAATCTTATCAATGTTTGCCATGAGTATTTTTTTTCAATGAGGGCAACAAATGTAATTGTGAAATTTTAATTTATGCAGTTACTAAAATCATTGCATGCGCATTTGAAAATTTTTATAAAAGCTTTGTAATTATTTAAGTGTGGCATGCAAAAATTAACTGATAGTTTTTTCTATTTGCACGAATGAAAGCAGCCACGCTTAACGACCTTAAAAAAGAACTTACTACCTACCAGCACAATCAACTACTTGAATTGTGTTTACGGCTTGGTCGGTTTAAAAAAGAAAATAAAGAGCTCCTCACTTACTTGCTGTTTGAGTCTCAAAATGAAGAGGCCTTTATTCATGATTTAAAATCTGAAATTGATTTGCAGTTTGCCGATATAAATTCTGCCAATTTATATTGGGCTAAAAAATCAATTCGTAAAATTTTGCGGAGCATTAATAAACACATTCGTTATTCGGGTAATTCGCAAACTGCTGTTGAGTTGCTTATTTATTTTTGTTCGAAAGTGAATAGCTCTGATATTAAATATGAAAAAAGCACTGCTCTTTTGAAATTATATAATACACAATTAATTAAGGTGCAGAAATTCATAGCGAGCCTACACGAAGACCTGCAATATGATTATAAAAAACAAGCCGATTTACTTGAGCATGCGCATTAAATAAATTTCGATTTGTGTATCGTTCAGGTAAAAATTCAATTGGCTAAGCTTGAATTTTTTATTTAAAAAATTTTAATTACGCTGCAATCATTCTGAAATCATATTTCCATTTTTTTTGTATTTATAAAACAGCTGTTTATCTCATTTCATTTTTGCGATTTTAATTTTCAATTAAAACTAAAAAGCTACATTGCCAACCGATTTATATGGAAGAAATAAGGCAATTCATTCATCAGATTCAAAACGACCCGGGGTCAATATTTAATCCGGAGGCTGTTGTCCGTTATGGAGGTATAACCATTTTGTGCTTAACAATTTTTGCAGAAACCGGCTTGTTCTTTTGTTTTTTCTTTCCCGGCGATTCGTTGGTATTTACAGCGGGAGTACTTACTTCCACAGGAGCACTTCCTTATCATTGGTCAATTGTTTCTGTTTTGATGATTGCATCAGCCATCGCAGGAAACATGGTGGGTTATTGGTTTGGCAAACGAACCGGAAGTTTATTAATAAAAAGAAGAGACACTGTGTTTTTCAGAAAAGAATATATTTCAACTGCCGAAACATTTTACGGCAGGTATGGAGGTATGGCATTAGTGCTTGGGCGATTTTTACCAATCATCAGAACATTTGCGCCCATAGTGGCCGGCATAATTAAATTACCATTTAAACGATTTTTATTTTACAGTTCAATCGGTGCTATCTTATGGGTGATACCCATAGGAGGTGCCGGGTACCTGCTTGGTACCATTCCTTTTGTTCAACATAATTTAGGGTATATAATTTTAGCTATGGTAATTGGCATAACATCACCTGTGATTTATAAAGTGATTAAAGAAAACCGAAAGAAAAAAAAGATGAAAATTAATTGAATGGCTCAGAAAAATAATCAGTATTACTTTGCATTCACCTGCTATTTTTGAGGCCCGCCGATAAAAATGTAAAAATGCTTTTTCACAATAATTTAAAACTCATTTTAATTTTGATTATGTCCGGTTTTTCTTCATCCATTGTTTTTGCTTTCGATCCGCACAGTGTTGCCAGGCCTGATGAAGCTGTTGTTCAAAAATTATTTTTGAATATCAATGTTGATTTTGGAAAAAAAATCATTTCTGGAAAAGCTCAATGGACAATAAAAAAAATCATTGATGCAAATGAAATTCACTTCGATACGAAAGATCTTTCAATTGAAAAAGTTACTATTGATGAAGTTGAAAATCCATGGAAATTTTCGCTTGGAAAAAACGATCCGATTCTTGGCCTCGACTTAATTATACCTTTAAAAGAGAACACGACTGTTATAACTATTTATTATTCTACTTCACCTGAATCAGCAGCCTGTCAATGGTTAGATCAACAACAAACAGCAGGTAAGAAACTTCCTTTTTTATTTACGCAATGCCAGGCAATTTTGGGTCGCACTTTGTATCCCTGTCAGGATAGCCCCGGAATCAGATTTACTTATGAAGCTGCTGTAAAAGTTCCGGTTGAAATGCTGGCACTTATGAGTGCCGAAAACCCAACGGAAAAAAACAACAATGGAATTTATCATTTCAGAATGACCAATCCAATTCCATCCTATCTTATGGCGTTGGCAGTAGGCGATATGAAGTTTCAACCATTAGGCGATCGAACAGGAGTTTATGCCGAACCGTCAATGCTTGAAAGGTCAGCATATGAATTTGCAGATATGCAAAAACTGCTTGAGTCGGCAGAAAAATTATACGGGCCTTATCGTTGGGGTCGTTATGATGTATTGGTTTTGCCTCCAAGTTTTCCATTTGGTGGTATGGAAAATCCATGCTTAACATTTGCCACTCCAACCATTCTTGCAGGTGATCGATCATTGGTTTCTTTAGTTTCGCATGAACTTGCACACAGTTGGAGCGGTAACCTTGTTACAAATGCTACCTGGAATGATTTCTGGCTGAATGAAGGATTCACAGTTTATTTTGAAAGAAGAATTACAGAAGCAGTATACGGAAAAGATTTTGCTGACATGGAAGCATATCTTGGAATGGAAGATTTAAAAGAAACATTAATTGAATTTAAAAACACACCGGAAGCAACTTGTTTGAAATTAAATCTCGAAAAAAAAGATCCGGATGATGGCATGAACAGCATAGCATACGAAAAAGGATATGTCTTATTACTTTTAATTGAAGCAACAGTTGGTCGCGAAGCACTTGATTTATTTTTAAGAAAATATTTTGATTCACATGCGTTTCAAACCATGAATACTGAACAGTTTATTTCTTACATCACAATTGAATTATT
>JAHEZG010000124.1 GCA_023251195.1 Chitinophagaceae bacterium
TAGTTTCGGCCATTATAGTTTCTATATCATTTTCGATTTTTACTATCACACATTCCATATCAAAACTTTTTGTTCCCATTCGTGAACATCGGGTATAAATAAAAATTGCATCGCCCAAAACTATCGGTAATCGAAAATCAATTTCAAGTCGCGCAAGAATTAAGCCTTCCAACTTGCTCCACACTCCTTCTTCAGCCACCACATCATCAAAATATTTCATCCTCGCATACTCAATAAAAGTGGAATAAGCGGAGTTGTTGGCATGCCCCATCATGTCCATATCTGCAAACCGAACCTGAATGGCTGTTTTGTGTTTGAAGTTTTTCATTGGGCAGAAATACGAATAAGTATATGGATTTTAACTTTTGTGGATGAGAATGTTAATACTGATAATGGATTTAAGAATAAATAATTTATTATTGCCACCAATAACAAAAAAAGTTATAAGTAATGGGAAGACCACCTACAGTGCCGAAAAAATTTAAAGACGGCTTTTACATTGAAGTTTGCAATAAAGGTTCAAAAAACGGAGTAAAAATCTGTTGTCCGGATAAAAAAGCGATGCTTGAGGCAAAGCGTGTTTATGAAAAAAATAAAGATGTTATTGTTTGGGGTGAGCATGTAAACGGAAAGTGGATTACTGAAAAAATTCTTCCACCAAGAATTTAATTTAAAAGAAATTTTATTTTGAAATTTATTTGACCGGGTTGATTTATTTTCAACACGCACATAACTTTTTCTGAAATATTAATTTTTTATTCAAATAAATCAGGTCGTCTTTTTATTCGCAACCTGCAATTGGTTATTTTTTATAAATCAAAAAAATTGACAGGTTAACTTGTTAATAATACTTACTTATAATTTTCCCCCTCCCACTTACTCACCACACATGTTGCCACTGCATTTCCAATCACATTGGTACAGGCTCTCCCCATGTCGAGTAACCAATCAATAGCCAGTAATAAAGTAAGGCCCTCAACCGGAATACTGAACATGGTAAGCATGCTGGCAATTACAACCAAACTTGCACGGGGCACTCCGGCAACTCCCTTGCTCGTAATCATCAATACCAGCATCATACTTAATTGCTGAGTGAAAGGAATATCCATTCCATAAGCCTGCGCAATACTTATGGTTGCAAAAATCATGTACATGATGCTACCATCTAAGTTGAATGAATAACCCAGGGGTAAAACAAAACTCACAATGCGGTTGCTGATTCCGAAACGCTCTAAGCCTAAAATAACTTTAGGCATTGCTGCTTCACTGCTTGCTGTGGTGAATGCCAGTAACATGGGTTCACGCACATGCGCAAGTAATTTGAAAAATGGAATTCCCAATGCCAGACAAATTCCAAGCAGAATTATAAAAACAAAAAACAGTAAGCCACCGAAAAAGCAAAGAATAATTCCGGCGTATCCTGATAATATTCCCAACCCTTGTTGAGTAATAACTGCTGCGGTTGCACCGAATACTCCAAATGGTGCAAGCTTCATTACATACCCTGTAACTTTCAGGATCACATGACCAACTGCATCAAAAAAATCAATTATTATTTTTCCTCTTTCACCAATTGAAGCAGTGGCCACTGCAAAGAATAAAACGAAAACAATGATTGGTAAAATCTGATTCGAAGCCATCACATTCACAATGCTATCCGGAAAAACATGGGTGATGAATTCATGAATGTTAAATCCATTTGTGCTTACAGGAATAACTGAATTCAAAGTAGTTAAATGCAATGCCTTACCCGGTTCAAATACATTAACTATTACCAAACCGGTTAGTAAAGCCAGCAGTGTTGCACTTAAAAAATAAGTTATGGTTTTTAATCCAATTCGCCCTACGCTTTTAAAATCTCCGACTTTAGCAATGCCGGTTAACAACAAACTGAAAACCAAGGGAGCAATTATCATTTTTACCAACCGAAGAAAAATTTCACTCAGGATCTGAATGTTTGAAGCAAATGCTTTCTGCTGCTCAACATCAAGGTGAGTGGTCCGATACCATTGCCCGACAGCAATACCAAGTATCATGGCAATAATTATCTGAGTGGTAAGATTTATTTTTTTCATATAAGTTGAATTTCAAACCGAGCTAAGAATACAAATAAATTCTTTCTGAATTTTAATTTCAATGATAACAATTACATAAGTCGTTATTTAAATTGCAACGGTTTAATTCAAAATCACTGTTAGTTAAAACAAAATGAAATCATTGATTCTACTTCGCGGTTTACCCGGCAGCGGTAAATCAACGCTGGCAAAAGTGTTGTGTGAGCATGGAAAATATCCGGTGCTGAGCATTGATGATTTTTTTACGGATGCTGAAACCGCTGAATACAAATTTGAATTCGATAAAAATCATTTGGCCTACAAACAGTGCGAAGAAGAAACTAAAAACCAACTGAAAAAAAATTGCGAAAAGGTTTTTGTAGCCAACACTTTTACTTTGGATTGGGAAATGGAGCCATACATTAAAATGGCATCTAAATACAATTACAAATTATTTGTGGTTTCAGTTGAAAATTACCACGGGCATGAAAACATTCATCTTGTATCGCACGAACAAATTGAAAAAATGGCAGCGAAGTACAAGGTGAAATTATATTGAACTGAAAAAAAGTATAAAACAGATTGAACGATTCAGCGTTTTGCGGTTATAACTATTCATAACAAAAACAATTTCAAATCTCATGCGAATCATTTTCAGCTTCATTCTCATTAGTCTTATTCAGGTTTCAATTTCAAAAGCACAAAAGCCCGAACCTGTATACGGAATTGCCAGACAACATCAAACCAATGAATGGTACACACAACAAGCGGCGCTCTGGAAAACCGAAACAGAAAAAAATCCCTTGAATGCTCAGGCTTGGGAATATTATTATCGCGCAAACAGAAATTTACTGGTATGCAGTAATAAAAATGAACCGGTTGTGCAGGGCATGACCGATTCCCTGGAAGGAATTATGAATAAAATGAGTCAGCTGATTCCAGAAACTTATGAATATAATTACTTGCTTTATTACAACGGAATTTTAAAAAATGACCGGGAAAATAATTACAACAATTTATTAAAAGCCTTTTCAATAGACCCAACAAGAACTGAACTTTATCCTGATTTAGTGGTGCATGCTGAAACCACCCGAAATACAAAAGAGAAAAAAGAATACCTGACCAAGTGGTATAACTTAAATGAACTATCACCCGGCATTTTGAATTGGGATTACAATCTGTTGATGTCGGTAGCAAATGATGGTGTGCTTATAACAAATGGCGACAACGATACTTTCCCCGCCTGGATGTTGCAAGAGGTAAAAAATATCCGAACTGATATAAAAGTCATTAACCTGAGTTTGTTTTTACTGGATGATTATCGTAAAGCATTGTGCGATGAGCTTGGCATAAAGTATTTGGAAATTGATTACGACAAAATCACCAGCAATGAACAATTGAATACTTTGATCGGAGAATTTCTGGTGAACAACATAAAAAAGCGCCCGGTGTATTTTGCTGAAAGTTGCGATCCCGCTTATTACAAAACTTTTGAAGACTCCATGTACCTCGAAGGGCTCGCATTTCGTTTCAGCGAAAAAAAATATGACAACATTCCGGTGCTTCAGAAAAACATGGAACAGAAATTTTTACTGGATTACCTGCAAATCAGTTTCGTCAATGAATTGAGTGCAGCAATTGTTTACAATATGAATGGCAACTACATTGCTCCAATGATTTCGTTGTATGATTATTATACAGAGAAAAAACAAAACGAAAAGGCTGCGCATTATAAAAACATGATTATGGAAATTGCCAAAACTTCAAACATGAAAGCTGAAGTGGAGCAATACTTTAACAAAAAGAAATAATTCAATTCGAAATTTTGTTGAAGCAATATTCCTTGTTTACCGATGAAGAATTAATGGTTCGCATTCAGAACGGCGACCGTAACGGATTTGAAGAATTGTATGAACGATATCACAAAAGATTATTCAATTTTATTTTCCGATTCGTTAATGACCGCGAAAAAGCTGAAGATCTTTTGCACGATGTATTTATTAAAGTAATGGAATCGCACGAAAGGTTTGATGTGAACAGGAAATTTTCTACCTGGATTTATACACTCGCTATCAATCTTTGCCGCAATGAAATCAGAAATCAATTGAACAGAAAACAATTGCTGTCTTTAATTTCTATTCCTGATACAATTTCATCAAGTTATCAAATCGAAAACATTGATAAAAGAAATTTTAAACGCGAGCTGAATAAACTCATTAACGAAATGAATGATGAAAACAAATCCATTTTATTGTTGAGGTTTCATGAAGAATTAAGCATTCCGCAAATCAGCGCCATCATGGGTTTGGCAGAGGGAACTGTTAAGTCGCGCTTGTTTTATCTGTTGAAAAAAATGGCCGGTCAGCTGAGTGTTTACAATCCAACCAATTAATAATCCCAATTCAATATGAAAGAAATTAACCCCTCAGAAAAAATAATTGAACTGCTTGGTTCAAAAAAATTTGAATCGCTTTCGCAGGAAGAAAAATCAGCAGTGCTTGCCGAAATGGATAAAGCTGAATACAACCATTTATATGAACTGCACCACCAATTAAAAACAGCTCTTCAGGCAAATTCATTTTCACCAGGTGAAAACCTTAAAAATAAATTGATGGCTTCATTTGATACACATCACTCATCCGGACGAAATAAAAAAAGCAGATTTCGTTTTTTGTATTTACGGGTTCCGTTGTATCAACCCATTGCCGCCGCATTCATGGTATTACTATTTCTGACTGCAGTGTATTTCTTGTCCGACTTTTCTACTGTCACGAACGAACGAATCGTTTATAAATATTTAACCGACACTGTATATGTTAAACCTGAAATTGCAAAACAAGCTGATACCTATGATAACACGAGCATTACCAAAATAGAAAAAGAAAATTCTGTAATTGAAGCCACAACTACTTTTATTCAGAAAAAAAACAAAACAGAAATACCAGTAACAGTAAAACTTTGCCGAAGCATAAAAGCCGATAATGCTTTAAAACAGTTCATGGTGAGTTTGTGAATGCTGATTAATATCAATGCCAATCGAATTCATATTTATTTACATTCGCCAAAAATTTCAAAATGAAAACATCAATTACATTTTTAAAATCAATCGTTCTTTTTACTATTATTCTTTTTGTTCCCAATATTTCTAAATCTCAAAACTGGACGGTGGGTACTCCGGTAAACATGGTGGTAAATACAAATCTCTTTCACAGTAATTACTGTTATCCAACGGCCGACCAGCATTTTTTGATAAATGGAAGTACAATTTCAGGAGTCAATTATTATTTGTATGTGAATTCAGCTCCGCTTGATTCAGTTTATCTGATGCCTGGAAATGATACACTTACAACCGGCGATTCAATTCTAATACCCGGAGGTGGTAATTTATATAGTTTATATTTTTTTCTGGGTGGCGGCTTACTTGACATGTCTATAAAAGCAGTTGGGATCCCAACCACCGTTGGTCAGGTTCATCCCTGCCAGCCAAATAATCTCTGGATGTCGGATTTAATGATTTGCGATGAAGGACTTTCTCCTGTAATTAATAATAATTGCATGGTTGAAGCAGGCACCTCATTACTGGTAAATATTTTCGGCACAAACTCGCCGTGCTTTTCTCCATGCGCCGGCATTGCTGATGCAAGTGTATCAGGGGGCATTTTCCCGTATTCGTTTTTGTGGAGTAATGGTGAAACAACTACTGCCATTACCGATTTATGCACCGGAATTTATGCTGTTACAGTAACTGATGCAGCTTCAAATACTGCAACAGACTCTGTAACCATTACCAGTCCAACAGCAATTTCAATAGATGATTCTGTTACCAATGCAAGTTGTTCAACCTGTACAGATGGTTCTATTTCAGTAACTGTAATCGGAGGAGTCCCTCCTTACTCAATTACATGGAGTTCCGGATCAACCACTAATTCAACAATCAACCAAGAACCGGGAGAATACATTATTACTATAACAGACAGTAACGGCTGTGTTTTCGTTGATACTTTACTTATTGGTTTTGGCAGCGGCTCAGAAAATATCAAGTTTAATGAATCGATAAAAATTTTTCCGAATCCTTCTGCAGATGAATTATTTATTTCCACCAATCAAAATCTATTAGGCATAATTGAAATAAAAGATTTGCTTGGAAAAATAATATCAACTTCAAATAATTTCAATAATGATGCTGAAATTAAAATGGATGTGAGGGAATTAAATTCCGGAGTTTATTTTATTTCGTTTCAATTAAGTGATGGAAGTTTTGTGATTAAACAATTTGTGAAAGAATAGTTTTATAAAAAATATTTTCTGAATGAAAATTCAGAATTGAATCCTGACTTCTGATTTATTAAACCAGTAGTCAGGATTTTTTATTTCAAGTTCTAAACCATTTATAAAAGATTGGGTGCCGATAGTTAAAAAGGTAACTCATTCATCAAAATAGTAATTTTCTATCACAGATAATTCGCTTTGTTTCTTCATATTGCACTATCAAACCAAACCAATGAAAATAAATAATTACTCCCTCCGATCATCAGTAAAATTCTTTTTTGCATTGATGATAATTCTTTCGGCCTTTCTTCCGGCAAAGGCATTTGTTTCAGGTTACACTTTTTCATCTTCCACCACAAACTATACGGCAATAACCGGAACCACTTTGTTCACAGGAACATGGGATGATGGTGTTTCAACATTACTCACCATTCCATTTACTTTCACTTACAATGGAACTGCTTATTCATCTTTGGGAATAAGTACAAATGGATTTATTACAATGGGTTCTGTGCCTGCTTCGTCAACAGTTTATTGCGGATTGCAGGGTGCAGGATTGAATTCTATTGCAGGTTATGGAACTGATTTGGTAAATGCTTCCGCAACCTCAACCATTATTTATGGTTCAAGAGGTACAGCACCCAACCGACAATTTGTTATTCAATGGACTGATTGCGATCACTACAATAATGCAAGTGCAAACCATTGGACATTTCAAATTATTCTGAACGAAACAAGTAATACTGTGCAAGTAGTCTGGGGAACAACTACCGATGCAACAACAACCGGTGCAAATTCCTGTGCCGATGTTTCAACTGAGTCTGGAAACATTGGATTACTCGGAGGTTCAACTTCAGATTTCAATATCCGAAGTGTTACAAACGGAACAAACACATGGGCAACTTCAATTGCGGGTGCCGCACTAACTGTTGTCTGCAATATGTCATCAACTAATTTTCCTGCTGCAGGATTAACTTATACCTGGACTCCCGGAGCAGTTGTACCCATGTCATATACTTCAAGTACAACTGTATATCAGAATAATGGTGCATCTGTTTCGCGCAACACAACAGGTAATCAGATATTGCAAGTGCAGGTTGTAACAAGCGGTACAACTACACCACTCAATTTAACAAGTGTAACACTATCAACAGCAGGTTGCACAAATCCTGCTTCTGATATTACCAATGCAAAAATTTATTTCACCGGAATCAGCAATACATTTTCAACGGCAACTCAATTCGGAGCAACGGCAAATAATCCAAATGGCTCATACACTGTTACAGGTTCTGCAACGCTTTCTGAAGGAGTAAATTATTTCTGGATTACCTATGACATTACTGCAAATGCCGGCTTCGGTGATAATTTATCAGGATGCTGTACACAAATTATTGGTTCAGGAACAATGGGGACTCGAACACCAACTGTTACTTGTCCTATAGGAACACAAACCATTTCACAAATTGGAACATGGACTCCAGTTGCAACTTTAGCTCCGCACCCAAGTGGTGGCGGAATGCTTTTGCTTTCTGATGGAACTGTATTATGTAAATCAACGGGAGGAGGTACAGATGGTTATGGAAATATTTATGACAAGTTAACTCCTAATGCAAGTGGCAGTTATATAAATGGAACATGGTCATCCATTGCACCAATGATCAGCACACGCTTGTTTTATTCTTCTCAGATTTTAAAAGATGGTCGTGTATATGTTGCAGGCGGTGAGTATGGTGCAGGTTTGGCAAAAGGTGAAGTTTATAATCCATTGACAAATACCTGGACTGCAACAGCAAATAATCCTTCCGGAAATGTGAGTGATGCAAACTCAGAAATTCTGGAAGACGGAAGAGTGTTGCAAGCTTTAGTTGCCGGAGCTTTAACCGGAACAAATATTTATACACCATCTACAAACAGTTACACAACAGGACCAACAGCTTTTGGAATTCATAACGAATCAGCATGGTTAAAATTACCTGATAATAGTGTGCTATATGTTGATCGTTTAACAACAAGTTCTGAAAGATATATTCCTGCTACAAATACATGGGTGCAAGATGCGGCATTACCTGTTTCATTGTATGATCCTTTTGGTGATGAAACCGGAGGCGCGCTTTTACTCCCTGATGGAAGAGGATTTTTTCTTGGCGCCCTTGGTCATACTGCATATTACACACCTTCCGGCACAACAAGTCCGGGAGTTTGGACCGCGGGTCCTGATATTCCTGGTGCACAAGGAACTCCTGATGCTCCGATGGCAATGATGGCGAATGGAAAAATTATTTGTACAGTTTCTCCGATTCCTACATCAGCAAATCACTTCCCATCACCAACAAAATTTTATGAGTTCGATTATCTGACAAATACCTTCACACAAATTGGTGTGCCGGGTGGTGGCACTTCACTTCCTATTTCCTGTTACATCACTAATTTCCTTGATCTTCCGGATGGAACAGTTTTATATTCTATTCAACAAAATGCAGGTGCATCACAATACTATGTTTACACTCCGGTCGGAAATCCGGTTGCATCAGGTAAGCCAACAATCAGTGCAATCAAGCAAACTACTTGCACAACTTTTAAAGCATTCGGAACAAAGTTCAATGGCATTTCTCAGGGCGCATCTTATGGTGATGACTGGCAGATGTCGAGCAACTACCCCCTTGTGCGTCTGACTTCTGGCGCTAATGTTTATTACGCACGAACAGCAAACTGGAACAGCACCGGTGTGATGCGTGGAAATTTACCTGACTCAGTTCAGTTTACGACACCGGTCGGTTTACCTGCAGGAACCTATTCGTTAGTAGTAGTTGCAAACGGAATCAGTTCTGATCCGGTTTCATTTACACCAACACCATCGTTAAGTAGCACATTAACACCGGCAGCAATTTGCAGTGGAAATGCATTCACATACACACCAACAAGCACCACAAGTGGTGTAACATTTACCTGGACACGCGCTGCTGTTGCCGGCATCAGCAATGCTGCGATTACAACTCCGCAATCATCTAATCCGAATGAGGTTTTAATAAACACTACAGGAAGTCCTGTTAGTGTGGTTTATACTTATACTATTGCAGGAGGAACTTGCAGCAACACGCAAAGTGTAACAGTGGTTGTAAATCCTGCATCAGGTTCTGCTGCAACAATTACTGCCGGTGGACCAACTACTTTCTGCGGAGGTGGAAGTGTTTTACTCAGTGGAAACACCAATGGCGGAACATGGAGCATCGGCGGCGGAACAACGCTAACTCTTTTAGCAACAGCGAGCGGCGATTATTATGTTACAAATGCTTCTGCTTGCGGAGTTTTAATTTCTAATCACATTACTGTTACTGTTAATTCTTTACCAACTGCATCTGTAATTTCTGCAGGTGGACCAACAATTTTCTGTTCTGGAGAAAATGTTTTACTCAGTGGAAACTCTACCGGTGGAACTTGGAGTATTGGTGGCGGAACCACTGCAACTTTAACAGCAACTACTGCCGGAGATTATTTTGTAACAACAAGTAATTCTTGTGGAAGTACAACTTCAAACCACATTTCTGTAACAGTTAATTCTTTGCCAACCGCATCAGTAATCACTGCGGGCGGACCAACTACTTTCTGTCAGGGAGGAAATGTTTTACTCAGTGGAAACTCAACAGGCGGAACATGGAGTGTGGGTGGCGGAACTACCGCAACTTTAACTGCAACTACTGCCGGAGATTATTTTGTGACAACAACAAATTCTTGCGGAAGCACAACTTCAAATCACATTACTGTAACAGTTAATTCTT
>JAHEZG010000125.1 GCA_023251195.1 Chitinophagaceae bacterium
ATCAGAATTTTTTACATCATCAACATATCGCTCGACCGCATTTTTTATTTCATCATACAGATTTAAATACTGGCGCAAAAACCGTGGCTTGAATTCTTTATTAATACCAAGCACATCGTGCAATACTAATACCTGACCATCTACTTTATTTCCTGCCCCGATTCCGATCACCGGAATTTTTACTTCCTGCGAAACTTCAGCAGCTAATTGTGCTGGAATTTTTTCCAATACAATTGAGAAACAACCAGCAGCTTCCAGCACTTTTGCATCACTTAATAATTTTTCCGCTTCATCATCAGTTGTTGCACGCACAGTGTATGTTCCGAATTTATAAATGCTTTGGGGAGTTAAACCCAAGTGACCCATTACCGGAACTCCTGCTGATACAATTCTGTCAACCGATTCTTTCACTTCCTTTCCGCCTTCTAATTTCACGGCATGCGCACCCGATTCTTTCATAATTCTGATGGTGCTGTTCAAAGCTTCTTTCGAATTTCCCTGATAAGAACCAAACGGAAGATCAACCACCACCAATGCACGATTCACACCCTTCACAACTGATGATGCATGATAAATCATCTGATCCAGTGTAATCGGAAGTGTAGTTTCATTACCAGCCATCACATTACTTGCTGAATCGCCAACAAGAATTACATCAATGCCGGCATCATCAACAATGCGTGCCATGCTGTAATCGTAAGCGGTAAGCATCGAAATTTTAACTCCGCTGTCCTTCATTTCCTGAAGCACATGGGTAGTGACTTTTTTTATTTTTTTGAAATCCATGCTGAAAAACTGAATGCCAAAATTAGTCGGCTATTCAGTAGAACAAAGTAAACCCGTTGCCAAGGATTAAAGAATTTTTATTTCAACCAAATGAGCAATTGTTCATTAAATTTATTTACATTTTAGTGACTTGAAATCACATCTGCATTTATACATTTACCGCCCATGAAAAAAATTATTGCCTTACTATTTGTTTTTGGATTATTAATAAACTCCTGCTCCACTGATTTTGATTTAACCAGTAACTGGAAAGACATAACAGTTGTTTACGGTTTACTTGATAAGGATGCGAATTTTAATTACATACGAATTGAAAAAGCATTTTTGGATCCTACCACCAGTGCATTAACCATTGCCCGAATTCCTGATTCGCTTTACTATGATTCATTAACTGTTAATTTATTGGAGTTTAACAACGGTAATTTATCGAATACCATTCCGCTTGAAAGAATTAATGGCGATGCCATTGGACTAACAAAAGATTCCGGATTATTTGCTTCCACCCCTAATATTTTATACAGAACTGATCACCCAATTGACCCTGCGAAACATTATAAAATTACCATCACCAAGGCCGATAATCAAGCCATGGTAACTGCCGAAACAAATATTGTTGATGATTTAAAAATCACCAAACCAATCGGAACACAGAAAATCAGTTTCTTTCCTGGCTATAAATATACCATGGAATGGAAATCGGCTACCAATGGAAAAATGTATGACCTTGTATTAAGATTTCATTACAAAGAATATTTATCGAATGGCACTTTTGTAAAAGACACCGCAGTTGACTGGGTACTTTTCAGAAACAAACTTTCTTCAGGCATTGCCGGAAACGACGATATGTCGTTTTCAATTGTAAGCAATGATTTTTATGCCTATGTAAGTTCAGTGATTCCGCAAAATCCAAATGTTTATAGAGTGGCCGGAAAGGTTGATCTGCTTTTCAGTGTGGGCGGCGATGTTTTTTATAATTACTACCAGATTAATCTTGCACAAACAGGTTTAACACAAGGTCAGGCTCTGCCCCAATATACTAATGTTGAAAATGGCACCGGAATTTTTTCTTCCCGTGCTTTTAAAAACTACATTGATCTTGATCTTGAATCTAAAACAATTGACAGTCTGGCTTGCCTCAGCAAAACCGCTTCATTAAATTTTTTAAAAGCGAATTTGACTCCCTGTCATTAATTCCAGAATCTGACATGTTATTGATATCACTGACTTAAGATTTATATCGGTCTGCCAAAAATGCCCTCAATATCCGATGGCACCACTATTGACTATTGCGGTCAACAAATAATAACTTAAAAATCATGGGAAAAATAATTGGAATTGATTTGGGAACCACCAACTCCTGCGTGGCAGTGATGGAAGGTAACGACCCTGTTGTAATTGCAAACGATGAAGGTCGCAGAACCACTCCATCTGTTGTTGCATTTTTGGCAAATGGCGAACGCAAAGTTGGCGACCCTGCAAAGCGTCAGGCAATCACCAACCCGAAAAACACAATTGCATCTATCAAGCGTTTCATGGGTCGCCGTTACGACGAAGTTGGTAGCGAATTGAAATATGTGGCTTACGATGCGAAGAAAGGAGATAACAATACAGTGCGTGTTGATATCAGCGGTCGCTTGTACACACCACAGGAAATTTCTGCAATGGTGTTACAGAAGATGAAAAAAATTGCTGAAGATTATCTTGGAACAGAAGTGACCGAAGCGGTAATTACTGTGCCTGCATACTTCAACGATTCACAACGACAAGCAACTAAGGAAGCCGGAGAAATTGCAGGATTAAAAGTGAGCCGCATTATTAACGAGCCAACTGCTGCAGCGCTTGCTTATGGTTTAGATAAAAAACACAAGGATATGAAAGTTGCTGTCTATGATTTAGGCGGTGGAACTTTTGATGTGTCTATTTTGGATTTGGGTGAAGGTGTGTTCGAAGTAAAAAGTACAAATGGTGATACTCACCTCGGTGGCGATGATTTCGACCAATGCATTATTCAATGGTTGGCTGATGAATTTCAGAAAGAAGAAAACATGGACATTCGCAAAGACCCGATGGGTTTGCAACGATTGAAAGAAGCTGCTGAAAAAGCAAAGATTGAATTATCAGGTTCTATTGAAACAGAAATTAATCTTCCGTATATCACTGCCTTGGATGGTGTTCCGAAACACTTAGTAAAGAAATTAACCCGCGCAAAATTTGAACAACTCACTGATCACTTGGTGGAGCGTTCACTCGGGCCTTGCAAGAAAGCATTGGAAGATGCAGGTTACAAAGCCAGCGACATTGATGAAATTATTTTAGTAGGTGGTTCAACCCGTATTCCGAAAGTGCAGGAAGCAGTGGAGAAATTATTCGGAAAGAAACCTTCGAAAGGAGTGAACCCTGATGAAGTAGTTGCCATTGGTGCAGCGATTCAGGGTGGAGTTTTAACCGGTGATGTGAAAGATGTTTTGTTGCTGGATGTTACACCTCTTTCATTGGGAATTGAAACCATGGGTGGTGTGTTCACTAAATTGATTGAAGCGAACACAACTATTCCAACTAAGAAATCAGAAGTGTTTACCACTGCGGTTGATCATCAACCTTCCGTTGAAATTCATTGCCTGCAAGGTGAAAGAAGTATGGCGCAGTACAATCGCTCCATCGGACGATTCATGCTCGGCGATTTACCACCTGCACAGCGCGGTGTTCCGCAAATTGAAGTGACCTTTGATATTGATGCAAACGGAATTTTAAAAGTGAATGCAAAAGATAAAGGCACAGGAAAAGAACAAAGCATTCGCATTGAAGCATCAACCGGTTTGAGCAAGGAGGAAATTGAAAAGATGCGCACCGATGCAAAGGCAAATGAAGATGCTGATAAAACAGCGCGCGAAGAAGCCGACAAAATTAACATGGCTGACAGTTTAATTTTCAGCACCGAAAAACAACTGAAAGAATTCGGTGAAAAAATTCCTGCTGATAAAAAAGAAGCGATTGAAAAAGCATTGGAAGGTTTGAAGGAAGCACACAAGAACCGCAACCTTACTGCGATTGACGATGCAATGAAAGTGATGAACACTGCATGGGAAGCTGCCTCAGAAGATATTTATAAAGCAACTCAAAATGCAGGAGCGAATCCGACTGCTGATGGAGCACCAACCGCTGAAGGCGATGGTCAACCAAAAGCTGAAGAAGCCGTTCAGGATATTTCTTACGAAGAAGTGAAGGATGAGAAGAAATAATGCTCAGTTTGTCATTCTGAGCTAGTCGAAGAATGAAGCATTTAAAATGCCTCCGACAGTTTTTTGTTGGAGGCATTTTTATTTTAAATATTTGACGCAAAAAATAAACTCAGCGATTTTGTTTAACTGATTGCAAACTGAATAATTACTTTTGATAGAAATAATTATGCAGTGAAAAAAACACTCTTCTTTTTATTTTTCATTTTCAGTTTTTCATTTTCAAAAGCGCAGTGGGTTTTTATACCTGATTTGAATTTTGTTGCGTGGCTGCAAACAAATTATCCGAGTTGTATGAATGGGAATTTGATGGATACTACTTGTAATGGAATTGTGAATGCAACAACTGTTAATTGTTCAAACCAAAATATTTCTGATTTAGATGGAGTTCAATATTTTGATAATCTGCATTTTCTCTATTGTGACCATAATCAACTTGCCACTTTGCCAAACTTGCCAAGTTCATTAACATGGTTAAAAGGTTCATACAATGTTTTAACTTTTTTACCTCCGTTACCTTCTACTCTAACACATTTAGAATGTCCTTTTAATCAGCTTACATATTTGCCTACTTTGCCACTAACTTTAACTTATCTGGATATGGGAGGAAATCAAATTTCTATTCTTCCAACTTTACCCAACTCTTTAACTGTAATTTATTTTAATAGTAACCTTTTGACATCGTTGCCCTTACTGCCACCCTCATTAAATACTTTATATTGCGGTACCAATCAAATTATTTCTCTCCCTAACTTACCAAATTCTATTGTTAATTTGATTTGTGGCGGAAACCCAATAACGATTCTGCCTTCATTGCCATCCTCATTAAACTCCCTTTGGTGTAATCAATCTCAGTTAAGTACTCTGCCTACCTTGCCTTCTGGAACCGAGTATGTTTTTTGTGGCGATAATAATTTAACTTCACTCCCTTCGTTACCAAATTCTATTATAACTCTGGATTGTTCAAATAATTTATTAACGAGTTTGCCAGTTTTACCTTCCTCATTGTTTAATCTTAATTGTAGTGGTAATCAGATTATAAATCTGCCTCTTCTTCCTAACGGAATTGATCAATTGTATTGTTCTAATGGTGTTTTACAAACTGTAACTAATTTACCCGGGTCTTTAACTAAAATTAATTTATATGATAATCCCGATTTGGCTTGTCTGCCTCAGTTACCAAGTACATTAAACACTTTTGAATTTTATAATACATCTATTAATTGTTTGCCTAATATTCCGAATGCTTCGTTTTCACTCCCTTTAGTTTCATCTCTTCCTCTTTGTGATGTTTTTAATTCTAACGGATGTCCAATCTTCTGGAACATCAGTGGAACAATTTATCATGATACTTCTTTTAATTGCCTACACGAATTATCCGAATCGTTAGTGCCAAATGTTAAATTGAATCTTTATCAATCCGGCAATTTGATTCAGCAACAATACTATTCTGGTGTTTATAGTTTTAACACAGATTTATCTACCTACAAAGTTGAAGCAGATACTAGTAATCTTCCTTTTTATGTATCATGTCCAAGCACAGGGGATTCAATAGTTAATGTAACAGCTATAGATTCATTAGTTGATAATGTCAACTTCGGATTGCAATGCAAACCAGGATTTGATATTGGAACATGGGATATTCATCATTTAGATTTCTTTTTTCCTGGAAATGCAACTGAAATAATTATTTCAGCAGGGGATGCAATTCAAGGATTGTATAATGTTTCATGTAATAACTCTTCACTTCAGGGTGAAGTTAAAGTTGTAATCAATGGGCTTGCAGATTATCTCTCAACATTATCTGGAGCACTAACACCAACAGTAATTGCAGATACTTTGATTTATACAATAGCAAATTTCTCATTGGTAAATTCAACAACTGATTTTGCCTTTATTGTTATCACTGATACTACAGCGCAAACAGGAGATGAGATTTGTTTTGATGTAACTGTTACACCCACAGCAGGCGATAATAATATTTCAAACAACACACTCACACATTGTTTTGCAGTAAGCAATTCCTTCGACCCGAATGAAAAAGAAGTAAGTCCTATTGGCAGTTTAACTTATCCGTTTAATGACTGGCTTACTTATACCATCCATTTTCAAAACACAGGTACAGCAGCTGCACAACACATTCAGGTATTGGATACATTGGATGCTTCTATTGATGCCAGTACATTTCAACTACTCTCCTATTCATTCGCTCCATTGGTGCAAATCACAGGAAGCGATATAGCATTTGATTTTATCAATATCAATTTACCCGACAGCACAACCGATTTAGCAGCCAGTCAGGGTTATGTAAGTTACAGAGTTATGCCGATGGCTAATCTGCCAATGGGAACTGCAATAGAAAATACAGCAAGCATCTATTTTGATTTCAATACACCTGTTGTTACTAACACAGTAAGCAATTTGATTTGTAATCCCACTACTTCAACAACCTCTGCAACTATTTGCCAGGGTGACACCTATTTTTTTGAAGGAAGTACTTTAACTGTTGCCGGAAATTATTCTGTTACACTTCAATCAATAGCTGGATGTGATTCAACGATCAATCTTAATTTATTTGTTGATCCGGTTATTTCAAATTCAATCAGTGCATCCATATGTTCAGGAATAACTTTTGATTTCAATGGTCAACAACTTTCTGCACCAGGAAATTATGCTGATACATTAATTGCAATAACAGGCTGCGATTCCATTGTGAATCTTTCGCTCACTGTTTTAAATCCGATTTCAATTTCCATTAACCAAACAATTTGTTTTGGTGATTCAATAAACTTCAATGGAAATTATTTTGATACCACCGGAATTTTTTCTGACACTTTATCAAACAGCAACGGCTGCGATTCAATTGTGAATCTCTCGCTCACTGTTCTTGCTCCTGCAACCTCATCATTCAGTGAAACCATTTGCATTGGTGAAACTTATTTGTTCAATGGAATAAATGAAAGTGCAACAGGAATTTATTTCGACACATTAAATGCTGGTAACAATTGCGATTCAATTATTTCATTGCACCTGACCGTTAACAATCCAAACGCCACCATTCAACTCAATGGAAATACACTGACAGCAACCGGCGCCGGAGTTATTCAGTGGATCAATTGCGATAGCGGAACTTTTGTTCCGGGAATAATCGGCGGCACTTTTACCCCAACAGTAATTGGTCATTATGCAGCTTGGGTGTGGGATGGACTTTGCAGCGACACAACAAATTGCATTGAAGTTTTATTAGACGGAATTGGTCAGTTAACAGCAGGCGGTCTGCATTTTGCAGTTTTTCCGAATCCTGTTGATGAAAATATGACTATTCAACTTTCACAGTTGTGCGAAAATTGCTCAATAGAAATTACAAATACACTCGGGCAAATTCTTTTTTCAGAAATAATAAAGGATAAAGTTGAAAGTATAAACCTTGCCGACCTTACTGCCGGAATTTATTTTGTTAAATTAAAAAACGAATCAGGGAATTTTGCTATTCGGAAAATCATAAAGAATTAATCAGATTATTTCAGCAAAATATTTTTCAGCCAACTTCAACCACTTTATTTCCGGCCACTTAATAAATAAAGCGCAGCCATTCTGATGGCCACTCCATTTTCAACCTGATCAAGAATTATGGAATGCGAGCTATCGGCCACATCACTGGTAATTTCAACTCCACGATTTATGGGTCCGGGATGCATGATCACAATTTCCTTTTTCAATGAATCAAGTAATGGTTTATTGATTCCGAAATACAACGCGTACTCACGCAGCGATGGAAAATATTTTATGTCTTGTCGCTCTAATTGTATACGCAATACATTGGCTACATCGCACCACTCCAGTGCCTTCTTTAAATTGTATTCTACTTTCACTCCAAGAGATTCAATGTAAGTCGGCATCAATGTAGGCGGGCCAACCAGCATTACTTCAGCGCCAAGTTTTTTCAGGCAGTAAATATTTGACAATGCCACACGACTGTGGCGGATATCACCAATGATGCAAATCTTTTTTCCTTTTATGCTTCCTAATTTTTCTCTGATGGAATAGGCATCGAGCAATGCCTGCGTCGGATGTTCGTGTGTTCCATCACCTGCATTAATAATGCTCGCATCAATGTGTCGTGATAAAAAAACAGGTGCGCCGGGTGCGGGATGTCGCATAACCACCATGTCCACTTTCATGGCAAGAATATTATTTACCGTGTCAATCAATGTTTCTCCCTTGCTGACTGATGATGAACTTGCGCTGAAGTTTACAATATCCGCACTTAATCTTTTCTCGGCCAGTTCAAATGAAATTCGGGTGCGGGTGCTGTTCTCGAAAAATAAATTCACTAAAGTTGTGTCTCGCAGTGTCGGAACTTTTTTTATTGGACGATTAATAACTTCCTTGAAGCTATCGGTGGTTTTAAATATGAGTTCAATGTCGTCAACGGTTAAATACTTAATGCCAAGTAAATGTTTAACGCTGAGTGCACTCATTCTTTTTCGGTTTTAGGTATGATCCAGATTTGGTCGTGTCCTTCTTTTTCCTTCCACTCCACTTTTACTTTTTCGCTGCTGATGCTGTCAATGGTTTTCCCAACATAATCGGGTTGAATGGGCAGGTGCCTTGTAAATCTCCGGTCAACCAATACCAAAAGTTCAACTTTTTCTGCTCTGCCGAAATCAAGCAACGCATCCATAGCGGCTCTAATGGTTCTTCCGGAATACAACACATCATCCACAAGCACCACATTTTTTCCTTCCACCATAAAATCAATATCGGTTTGAGATGGAGTGAGTTGTTTCTCTGATGAACGAAAATCATCGCGATAAAAAGTAGGGTCAATGGTTCCGAAGGTGATTTCCTTTTTCAATAATTCTGAAAGGCGAACCTGAATTCGTTTACCTAATACGATTCCGCGCGGTTGCACTCCGATAAGAATAGAGTTGGAAAAATCGCTGTGAACTTCAATTAACTGCCTGCACAATCTTTCAATAGTGAAAGAGAATTTTTCGGGTGTAAGAATAATGCGAGGCTGCATTGGCGCAAATATAAAAGAAGTTGACAGTTGAAAAGAATTACTGAATCAAAAATAATTTTCAGTCTTCAAATCAGATCTTAACCAGCTTCTCAAAATGGATTTTATTCCCCGCAATTATTTTCAACACATAAACACCTGCTGTAAGATTCGCAGATTGAAAAGAAAGTTCGTTGAATCCTGAAAATGCATACATGCATTCCTGATTCACCAGTCTTCCTGATAAATCATATATCTCAGTAGAAATTTCTTCATCAACTTTTGTTTTAAGATTAATTTTTATTTCGCCCGAAAAAATTGTCGGATACACCACCACCGAATCAGGCGATAACAAACTTTGTTCACTAAAACCACTTAACAATAAATCAGCATAAGCAAAATTCGGAGTGCCATAACCAATGTTGTTATCAGGTGAAAAATATTTCGATGCGCTTTTTCTGATGGCATCCATAATTTCAATGTTTGATTTTTCACGATGCGCTTGCCATAAACAAGCAGTTAATCCGGCAATAAGCGGGCACGAAAATGAAGTTCCGTTTCCTTCATTTGCGGTTCCGTAACTTGCATTGATGTACCAGGTTAAAGCTCCCCTGCCGGCTACATCAGGCTTTATACGGCCATCGAAAGTTGGGCCGTGCCCGCTGAAGGCTGCATAATTTCCGGAACTGTCAATTGCGCCAATTGTTAAAATATTTTCGGCATCAGCAGGAGCTGTAATAAATCTCCAGTTTGCATCGGCGCCGCTGTTACCGGCGCTGTTACATACAATAATTCCGCGCGACGAAGCAATGTTGGCTGCAATAGAAGATGGATTTGTTATTCCATCCATATCTAAAAATGTATGATTAAATGTAAAAGTGTCTGTTGCCGAAAACACGGTATCAAAAACACTGTAACCGAGCGAACTTGAAATTACATCGGCACCAATACTATCAGCAAACTCAGCGCCTGCCGCCCAGTTTATTTCTTCAATCGGAAATTCATCCGGAGCATTTTCAGTTCGTATTAATACATAATCGGCTTCGGGTGCTGTTCCAACATAATAGC
>JAHEZG010000425.1:0-2095 GCA_023251195.1 Chitinophagaceae bacterium
CTATTGATGCACTGAGCAGTAAAACAATGGCTGTAAAAATTCTTTTCATTTGTAAATGTGTTTGCGTCAAAAGTAGCCAAAAGTTTTTTGGATGAATGAATGTTGGCAAGGAAATATGAAATGTTTAATAAAAGGTTAACTCCCTTCACGCTGATTTAAATCGCACTGTTACTTTAGCAAAAATTTTTTCTATGTCAATTAAAATTCTGGTAACGGGCGGAACCTTCGATAAAGAATATGATGAGCTAACCGGAAAATTGTTTTTTAAAGATACCCACCTGAACGAAATATTATCACGCGGACGAAGTCAGCTTGAAGTGCATGTGGAAACTCTGATGATGATTGACAGTTTGGAAATGAATGCCGCTCATCGAGAATTAATATTGAACAAGTGCAGAGAAAGTTCCGAATACCAGATTGTGATTACACACGGCACCGACACAATGGAAGTAACCGCAAAAGTTTTAGGCGAAGCCAATCTTACAAAAACCATTGTGCTAACCGGTGCAATGATTCCTTATCAATTCGGAAGCTCCGATGGATTTTTTAATATGGGTTGTGCTTTATCACTTGTGCAAGCGTTACCAACAGGTGTTTATGTAGTCATGAATGGAAAATATTTTCCTTGGAATAATGTGCGGAAAAACAGAGCCACCGGAATTTTTGAAACGGTAGTGTAACAGTGGTAGCAAGTAGGCAGTTTACAGTTGGCAGTTTGCAGCTCCGCTTTTCACAATTGACCATTCACAATTCACCGATTAAATTTTCCCTTCTGCCATTAACAGTTTTGTTTTCATCACAGCGAGTTGTGTAAGTGCATCAGTTATTTTTCCAGTCATCACCATTTCATAAACTTCATCGAACGGTAATTTTCTCACCTGTAGTTGTTCTGTTTCTTCCGGCTCAGAATTTTTAAAAGTTAAATCACGGGCGATATAAATTATTCCGAATTCATCCATCGCGCTGTTGCTTAAATGAGTTTCAATAATCGGGGTCCATTGTTTTGCTTCAATCCCTGTTTCTTCCAGTAACTCTCGCTTTGCTGATTCGAGTAACGGAATGTTTTTTTTACCACCACCTTCCGGAATTTCCCAACAGTATTGATTCAGCGGAAACCGATACTGACCAACTAACCAGGTGTTGTTGTTTTCATCCAATGGAAGAATGCCGATTGCTGTGTTATGAAAATGCACCACTCCGTAAATTCCTTTTCCACCCGATGGATTCAGCACATTAAATTCTGTTACATCAATCCACGGATTGCTGTACATTTTTTTCTCGTTCAGAATTTTCCACGGATTTTTTTCTTCGTCAATCATTTTTCAAACTTGTATTAAAAGTGCTTCCACTAATTCAGGTAAACCTTCGCTTCCTTTTTTTGCAATGCAGGTAATGTTGCGCACATAACTCACATCAGGAATATTCGGATCCACCAAAAATTTCGGAACGGTGGGATGCGAATAATTTATTAACCCTGCTGCGGGATAAACCTGCAACGAGGTACCGGCGACAATTATAATTTCTGCACCAGCAACTTCACGAGCTGCTACTTCAATCATCGGCACGGCTTCGTTGAACCATACAATGTGCGGACGAATTTGCGAACCCTTCTCGCATTTATCTCCGAGTTGAATATCAGCAACATAATCGTAAATCAATTTTGCATCAACCGAACTTCTTGATTTTAAAATTTCACCATGCAAGTGAATTATTTTTTTTGAACCTGCGCGCTCGTGAAGGTCATCAATGTTTTGTGTAATGACTGTTACATCAAATTTATTTTCGAGTTGTGCAATGGCTAAGTGCCCTGCATTTGGTTGTGCATTCAATACATCGCGTCGGCGTTGATTATAAAAATCAAGAACTAATTGCGGATTTCGTTTCCATCCATCCGGTGATGCTACATCTTCAATGCGATGTTCTTCCCACAAACCATCGCTGTCGCGAAAAGTTCGCAAGCCACTTTCTGCACTTACACCGGCACCGGTTAACACCACAATTTTTTTTCTCGTCATGCGAAATTTTCTTTTGTAAATATGCAGTGATATGCTGAACCACTTTAAGAAATTCCGTAAAAAATATTTGCTGTGGAGTG
>JAHEZG010000425.1:2170-2586 GCA_023251195.1 Chitinophagaceae bacterium
ACAGTTGCATTCGCCATTAATATTTATATAATAAAATCAGCGAGCGGATTATTGTACGATGATGTAAATGAAATTCCGTTTCGGAAAACTGCATTGGTGCTTGGAACGAGCAAGTATGTTTTGAAGGGAAAACTGAATCTGTTTTATAAAAACAGAATGGAAGCGGCACCGCAATTGTATCAGGCAGGGAAGGTGAAACAATTTATTCTCAGCGGCGATAATGCAACCATGAGTTACAACGAACCAATGACCATGAAAAAAGATTTGATATCACTTGGTATTCCTGACAGTGTTTTGTTTTTAGATTATGCCGGATTCAGAACTCTGGATGCCGTGGTTCGTGCGAAAAAAATTTTTGGTCAGGATAGTGTAACCATCATCTCACAAAAATTTCATAACACACGCGCCGTTTTTCT
>JAHEZG010000426.1 GCA_023251195.1 Chitinophagaceae bacterium
TACAGCCGAGTTGATAAAATGTAACACTGTAACAGTTTTTCGTAATCAACGGGATTCACAACGGGATCACAGTAAAGTTCTGAAAGTCTTGCTAAACAATGCTTTCTTTATTTGGTGTAACAGTTACACAAGGTTTCACACAATGTTGCTTATTAAAAGGGTGCTGAAGATTGATTTGTAAGAGTTGACCACATCACTATTAACATTAGAATGATCATTGCACCACTAAGAATTAATTCTAAAGCTCCTGCGTCACGCGATTTATGCTTTAAGTATGTTATTCTAAAAGC
Source organism: Chitinophagaceae bacterium (assembly GCA_023251195.1). Taxonomy (GTDB): domain Bacteria; phylum Bacteroidota; class Bacteroidia; order Chitinophagales; family UBA10324; genus UBA10324. The sequence goes on from JAHEZG010000426.1 coordinate 291, forward strand.
TATAAAAACAATTAATATCATTAGAAAAGCTATTGGATACATTGGAAGAGTTAATCCGTCTTGTAAATATTTTACAAATTGGGTGTCAAGAATTTTTCCTGTGATTTTTAAACCTGATTCCTTATCGCCAATATAAATGATCTGATATGAAAATCCATATTTTGGATCAAAAAATTCCCAATCAAAATCAATAATTTTATCATTGTGTCTTCTCATCGAGAAACCAGCGGATGCGTCCTCATATTGTTTTGTGATTCTATAATCCAATATTCTTTTTGCTCCAGGTAACTCTATACTTATTGCCTTCTCTTTGTTGTGAACATCATCTTTTGTAATCTGCAAATTACCACTGTTCCAAATTTTTCCAGTTACAATAAATACATTGTCGGTGATAGGAACATTTGGGACTTCAACAATACTTGTTTCCGGACCGCTATCGGCACTCTTTGCTATTGCTCCAGGTTTTACAAAATATGAATCAGTTTTTAATTCGTACAGCGCGAGGTGAGTGCTCATCTTTTCCTTGTCGAAAATTATTGATGACGGTTGTATCTCGTAACTTACCTCTTTATATTTTTTCGAGTCCCACCAAAAATAAATTCCAGTGCCAAGCCCTACTATTCCTATTAATAAAGTGATAATGTTATAGGGATTCTTGAAGTCATTCCAGCTCATAGAATAAAATTTGTGCCGACAATATATATGTTTTCCGCAAACCGGCTCGGCTTTGCTACCGTGCTGCGATAACTGTTACACTCCTTCTCCTACTGTCTTTCCCCAAGCAATGGAATGAGCAGTGAAGGGACACAGCGATTAAAGCGTTGAGCCCACTGTGTCCGGCAATTCAGCTCGGCACGGTATGCCACCGTGCTGCTCGAAATCGATTTCTCCTCCGCCGTGTCTCTCCGCAGCTTGGGAATAAGCGATGCGAGGACACGGTGATTTGAGCGCGCATTCCACCATGTCCTCGCACAGCGCAAGGCAATGCAGTGAGAGACACGGCGGGAGTAAAAAAAAATTGTATGATGCCTTCAGCATCAATTCTATAATCATTTATCATTTTCTATAAACCTAAAATCCTTTCAGGATTAAATACAAGGTTTCGAACAGTAGTGATTTGCAATTGAGAATCCGTTGTTTTCGATTTACTCAAATGACTTTTTTTATTTTTATAGGTCTTCGTGATGTATTCGTTTATTTTTTTGCTTTATAGGTTTTCATGAATTCCGCTTCGCTCCATTTGTCTTCGCAGTTGCAATCGAGAACCAATAAGAAATAAGATTTGTAATATCGCTTGACCAACAACGGCGGAAGAATAAAGGAGAAATTAATATGTATTTTGTGAAACAATGAGCGCACCTAAATTCCTTTTACAGTTTTCTCTTTTTTTGCTCCTGAGCAATGGTGTGCGTGCTCAAAACTCTGAAACAATAGATTCACTCAATAAAATTCTATCAGGAAAAATTGCCGACACCTCAAGAGCAAGAACGCTTATTGCGCTGGCCAATGAACATTATCTTGAATCACCTGAAGCGGCTATTGTTGATTGCAGGCAATCACTTTCAGTTTCCCGCAAAATAAATTATGATGAAGGAATTGGTGAGGCATGTGGTTGGCTTGCCTATCTCAATGAAGAGATTGGACAAATTGATTCAGCCATTCGTTACTATGGTATTGCATTGGAATGCGCAAAGCGAACCGGCAGCAAAAAAAGTGAAGCCACCATTTATAATAATCTCGCTGCAATATATAAAGATCTCGGGAATATTGACGAAGCGTTAAAGTATCACGAGATAAGTCTCGCTATCAACAAACAACTTGGAAGTGTTGATGGCATAGCTACTTCTTACAACAACATTGGTTTGATATTGCAGAACAAAGGAAAAATTCCGGAAGCCCTCGAATATTATTCTCAGGCCTTGAAGATTTATGAAGAGCAAAATATTTCAGATGGTATAGCTACCACACTTCAAAATCTTGGAACAGTTTACAGAGAACAAAAACATTTTAATGAAGCACTGAAATACTTTTACCGGAGTCTGGATGTTGTAAATAAGGCAGGAGACAAATACAGTTCGGGTTATGCGCTTAATTCAATCGGTGGTTTGTATGAAGATCAGAACGAACTTGATTCGGCAATGAAATATTATTTGCAGGCGCTTGCAGTTCGCACATTAATAAATGATGCGCAGGGAATGTCATATTCACTGAAGAACATTGGAATGGTGTATGAAAAAAAATCGCAACCGGATTCGGCCATTGCCTGTTACAGTAAAAGTTTATCGGGGTTTGAGC
>JAHEZG010000126.1 GCA_023251195.1 Chitinophagaceae bacterium
ACCACTCTTGCCGAAAATAATAATACACGAATAAGCATTGATCCATACCTGACTTATTTTAACAAGAATGGAAACCGCCATTCATTTCATGGGCGTTACTATTTAACCAACGCCATTGCAAGCGATAATAAAAGCACCAATGCACAACTCTACTATGGCGAATATCAGTACCAGCACTTTTTTAAATTCGGTTTGAATTTAACCACAGGAGTTGCTGCAAATACTTCAATGATAACTGCTGATTTATATGGAAATCATACAGCAGATAACGAAGCTGTTTTTCTTCAGCTTGATCAGAAAAAAGGAAGACTCAATATTATTGGAGGAGTGCGATATGAAATGTTTCGGGTTGATACGATAAGCAGTCAATCTCCGGTTTTAATTCGTGCCGGTGCAAATTACAGGGTTATGAAGGCAACTTATTTCCGAGCTTCATTTGGTCAGGGTTATCGCTTCCCAACCATAGCCGAAAAATTTGTGGCCACTGAAGTAGGTCCATTAAAAATATTTCCGAACCCTGCAGTAAATCCTGAAACAGGATGGTCGGCTGAAATTGGAGTGAAGCAAGGATTTAAAGTAAGCAGCTGGTTGGGGTACCTGGATTTTTGTCTATTTCAAAGTGAATACAAAGATTTTTTAGAATTCACTTTTGGTTTTCATCCACCATATGCATGGAAACCAGGCGATCCGATAAACATAGCTGACTTTTCAAAATACCTTGGATTTAAAACCATAAACATTACCAATGCAAGAATCAGCGGTGGCGAATTTTCAGTTATCGGGCAGGGGAAATTATTCGGGTTGCCAACAAACCTGATGGCCGGTGCCACCTACATTATTCCAATTGATATAAATAAGATTTCACTGGTTGATAGTTTGTTAAAAGAAAATTCCGGTGCCTCAAAACAGGTTCTTGATTCCATTTCGAAAATTAAAATTCTGAACTACCGATATCAATGGACCGCGAAAGCAGAGTTTGACATTTCATATCATTCATTCTCTACCGGATTCAGTTTTCGTTACAATAGTTTTATGGATAACATTGATCCGATATTTAACGGAACCGATCCATTAATTCCGGTTCAGGTGGTGGCCGGCATTGTTCCCTACCGGCAATTGCATCATACCGGTGATTTTGTAATTGATTACCGCATTTCGATTAAAGTTAATAAGTATGTTAAAGTATCATTGATTACAAAAAATTTATTGAACCGTGAATACACTGAGCGGCCTGCGCTGATTGAGCAACCAAGAAATTTTTCGCTTCAAGTATCTGCCAAATTTTAAGCTGTTAAATCGTAGTCCAATTTTTTTTCAGCTTCAACATTCATAAATAAAAAGTAAGACCAATTATTGTTTTAACCCCGACGCTTGAATTTTAGACAATATGTTTAAAAACCAATAACAAAATGAAAGCATAAACTATTTACAAAATATGTAACACAGCTATATTTGAAGTCTAAACAATAAAACACTAAAACACTAATTCAATGACCGACACACTACCTATCGAAAATCAAGAACCTGCAATTGAAAATGCAGCCAGTGAATTCAATCTTTATGATTTTGATCAAACAAAAAAAGCAGCCGCCATTTTGCGCGCCATGAATCACAAGCTGCGGAGAAGTATTTTATCGGTAATAGATAAAACCGGAACAACCAATGTTACTTCTATTTACAAAGAATTAAATATTGAACAGTCAGTTGCCTCACAGCATTTAGCCATTATGCGCCGGGCTAAAATTGTTACTGCCAGCAGAACCGGTAAACAGATTTTGTACTCTGTAAATCATGAGCGCATAAATCATTACATGAATAAGGTTAAAGAAATTTTATCCTGACTACCAGCTGGCGAGAAAAAAAGGATTTAATAAATTTTCCTTGTTGTAAAGAAGCGGATTAAGCGTGCCGGCCTGATATACCTTTCCTCCTGCAATTTCAAGAACAGCCTGACCGGCTGCGGTATCCCATTCCATTGTTGGTGCGTAGCGTGGATAAACATCTGCGCTGCCATCGGCAAGCAAGCAAAATTTTATAGAACTGCCAGCCGATACAAATTCAATTTCCTGTCCGTTGTTTTTTAATCCCTGAATGAACAATTCGGTTTCGGTACTCATGTGACTTCGGCTGCCAATGACTCTTACAATTTTCAGGTCATTAAAGTGATTGCCGCGCGCTAATGGCTTTCGCTCACGGGATTCATTTATAATAAAACATCCTTCGCCGCTCTTTGCACTCCACATTTTATTAAGTGCCGGAGCCAGTACAACTCCTAAGGTTGGTTTTCCATTTTCAACCAGCGCAATATTTACAGTAAACTCACCATTCCGTTTTATAAATTCCTTGGTGCCGTCAATTGGATCAATGAGCCAGCAGTGATCCCATTTTTTTCGTTCGTTGTATTCAATGGCTTTGGTTTCTTCAGAGATAAATGGAATTTCCGGATACAGTTTTTTCAACTCAGCCAGAATAATTTTATTTGAGACCTTATCAGCCTCTGTCAATGGCGATTTATTTTCTTTCATCTCCACTGAAAAATCTCCCTTATAAATTTCCATTATTGCTTCGCCTGCATTGCGAGCAATTTTTTCTATCAATGCTAAATCAATTTTTTCTGCAATCATTTTTAAGGTATGAGTTTGAGGCATTCTTCGAGGCTGAGTTTCCAGGGTTTGGGAGTAATACCAAATGTTTTAGCCATTTTTTCTTTACTCATAACACTGTATGCCGGTCGGCGGGCCGGTGTTGGAAACTGTTCAGTAGTAATTGGATAAACCGGTGTTGGAATTTCCCTGGTCATTAAAATTTGTTTGGCAAACTCGAACCAGGTAATCGTTCCATCATTACTGAAATTATAAACGCCCCATGGTTTCATGGTTTCGCACAACAAGGTAATTTTTAAAAGTGCATCAGCTAAATCGCGGGCATAAGTCGGGCTGCCGGTTTGATCGTTCACCACTTTCAATTCAGGTTTTTCTCTGGCTAAACGAAGCATTGTTTTTACAAAATTATTTCCGAATGAAGAGTAAACCCATGATGTTCGAACGACAATTGTTTTGGTGTGTTTTTGCAGTGCAAGTTGTTCGCCATCCCATTTTGTTTTTGCATAAACACCAATTGGATTGGCATTTTCATTTTCAACATGAGGCAGTGTTTTATTTCCATCATAAACGAAATCAGTGGAAATGTGAATGAAAGGAATAGCTGCGAGTTTACAGGCATCGGCTAAATAACCTGTGGCAGTGGTGTTAATCAGTTTGGCTAAATCGGGTTCTGCTTCAGCTTTATCAACTGCGGTGTAAGCGGCACAGTTGATCAGCACTTTTGGTTCATTATCAAGCAGGAATTTTTTCACTGAATCAAAGTCTGTTATATCCAATTCATTGCGCGAGGCAAATAAAATTTTCAGTGTCGGGAAATGAGCAGCCAGCACTCGAATTTCATTTCCAAGTTGGCCGTTGGCGCCGGTTACTAAAATAGTTTTTATCATATTGATTCAGAATAGTGGTTCAAAATATAAAGGCCAATTATTTTAATATGGGAAGTCTGCATTAAAAACGAAATTTTTTTCGGCTGTTGAAAATGGCTTATTCATTTTATCTTTTTCTGAAAGAATGATTTTATCGGCCGGAATTTTCCAATCAATATTCAGCGCTGAATCATTGTAGGCAATTCCTCCTTCTGCACTTTTATTATAAAAATTATCGCACTTGTAAAAAAACAAGGCTGTAGGACTGAGCACTGCATAACCATGTGCAAAGCCGCGCGGCACATACAATTGCCTTTGATTTTCTGCTGATAAAAGAATGCTGTACTGCTTGCCATAAGTTGGTGAACCTTCACGCAAATCAACCACCACATCCAACACTTCGCCCTGCATCACCCGAACAAGTTTTGCCTGTGCATGCGGGTTAAGCTGGTAGTGCAATCCCCTTAAAATTCCGCAGGAAGAAAAGGCCTGATTGTCTTGCACAAAATTTCGGGTGATTCCGTTTTCTTCAAAAGTTTTTGAATTAAAGCTTTCGAAAAAATAACCGCGTTCATCGCTGAAAATTTTTGGTTCGAAAACAAGTAATCCGGGAAATCCGGTTTCAATAAATGCCATTGTTATGCTGTTAAAGTGTTATTTAAAAGATTGCCTGATTCACAAAGTTTCTGGTATTGACTGGTTTGAATTGCTTCAGTAAAAGCTTCAAAGTACCGTTGGTTGTGCATGTCGCTTCCGGCCCAGTCAATCCAACTATTTTTAATTAATTGATGGGCAAATTTCTGAACCTTAGGAGAATAAAACCCAACTAATGAAAGCACATTGAGCTGGAACAAAACGCCCATGCTTTTTAATTTTTCCAATGATTCAAAACCGGGCTCCTGATAGTAAGCATAGCGTTCAGGATGAGCCAGAATAGGTTTGTATCCTTTTAGCGTTAATTCAAAAACTGCCTCTTCCACCTGTGGAGGTTTGCGCATCGCAGGTAATTCAAACAAAACATATTTGTCGCCAAATGTTAGCAGGGTTTCATCAGTAATGTGTTTCAGAAAAAACTCATCGAAGTAATATTCAGCAGCTGCTTCCAGTTCTAACTTTATGCCTGACTGGCTGATAACAGTTTTCATTCGGTTGAGCCCGGGCAAAATGGTGTCGTATGAATTATTATAAACTCCATTATAAATATGAGGGGTGGTTATAATTTTTTTATAACCTAAATGATATAATCCGGTTATTATTTCGAGTGATTCGTTTTCAGTACTAACCCCGTCATCAATACCGGGTATAAAATGAGAATGCAGATCAACCGTTATGGGATTAACAAACTTTTTTTTTTACTGAACAAATCTGAAAAGAAGGACATGTTAAAAATTAGTACGAATCAATTTAAATTAAAGACCTCAGGTTGTTACTGCTTTTTTTTCGTTTGAAATTGTTTTACTAACAAAACTCCAGGCAATGAGACCAACCAGCGCCAAAAAGAAAAACCCGATTGCCCCGCCGGCAATGGCAATAACTATTGGAATCAATGATACTTCGGTTGAAAATTGCGGTTCATCAATTACTTCTAAAATCGGTGTATCAGTCGTTAAAGTAACTTTTGCCAATTCATAATTATTTACGGCAGAAGAATATTGGATACTTAACAAACCTTGATCGCGAATGGCTGAATTCAATTCAACCAAACCTTTTTGTTTTACCACATTATTTGAATTGTCTTTAAGTGAAGCAACTTTTACATCCAGATTTCTGATTGCATTAGCCAGTGAATCCACTCGTCGTTCAGCAATTTTCAGATTTGTGTTGTTCAGGCTATACATATCATTAATATAATAATCACTCGTGTTTTTCAATAATTTCTGCAAGAAAGAATTGGAAAAAGCATAATTGGTTGTTGTAAATTTTGCCTGATTGAAAGGTGAGCTTTCGTCGTAAGTAACGGTTAAATACTCATCAATAATTTTATTATAAAGGAGAGTAAGCACCGAATCTTCCAGTCGGTTGAGCGCATGAATTTGGTTGTGTTTAAATTTAAATCCATCGAGTCTATTATCGCCTTTCCAATCCTGATCAAATTCAGCAACATGAATAAAATGATTGATCATAAAATCTTTTTTGCCATCAATCTTTCCGTCTTCTAGCAGTGTTTGCTTTAAAATTCTTCGCGACTTCATCAGGTTAGCAAAAAAATTATTGTCGTAACTTCCGGTGCCCGGTTTGGCCGTAATACCGATGGATGATGCCAATGATAATGCGGAGTTCAGTAATGACGATGAAGCCGACTGACCTTGAATGGTAAAAGAACAGTTAGAAGTATATTTTACTCCATAAAGATAATGAACGGTCCATCCTACCAATCCTCCCAACACAATTGCGATGCTTAAAATCCACCATTTTTTAAGAAGGAATTTAAGTGTATCCTTTGTTTTAGTAAGAATATTGCTGTAACTGATTTCAGTTTCTTCTTCAAATTGATTTACCGGCTTTTCAGTCATAAAATTTTTATTGAATCCGAGTTAACAGAATAAACAGAGTTGCAACACCTGTAAGACTTACAGTAAATGTTGATATTGCCTGATTCCAATTAATGGGTTCGCTGATTCCGGTTTTTGATTTTAATTCTTTCGGGGGAATGGCGGTGGCTACTACCGTGGCTCCTGCTTTTACTTTTGGGTAAATGTTGAACAATACAAATTTCCGGCAATCGTTCACATTTTGTCCCGGATTTACCACATAGGTTCTGCTTTTTTTTGCTCTCTTTTCAAAACCAAGACCATAATGTTTTATATAAAATTTTGCTCTTTTACCTTTTGTGTATGGAACATTTATTTGTTGCAGCGAATCTATGTATGGAAATTTTATGAGGCCGGAGACAGAAACAATATTTGATTGCTTTGGAATCGAAATCTGATCACCAGGTTTTAAAATATAATCATATTTTGAACCTGGTTTTTTTATTGCCCGATCAATGTGCGATAACATTATTCCTTTGTTATTTTCTTTTCTGAAAATGAATGCATCATCAACAAATGCCGAATAGTTTAAACCACCTGCTCTGTTTAATAATGATGTTACAGTTTCTAACTTATTAATCATAACATAATTACCAGGAAACTGCACTTCACCTGAAAGTGATATTACATTTTGCTGATCAAAATCAGACGACATGCGAACCACCACCTGGTCGTTTGGTTGCAATTGAAATCCTGCCGAAACTTCATCAAGCGACAAATCCTTATTGATTGAAATGGATTTAACAATTACAGGTACAGCTGAAACCCCACTACCCTGTTGCACTTCCATTACTCGAGCTATTTCAATTCGGTTATTGGCTGCCTCTGGTTTAAGACCACCGGCAAAATACAATGCGTCCTTCAATGTCATTCCATTTCCAAATACATAACTACCGGGAGCGCGAACTGATCCTGAAACATTAATGTTCAAATCATCTTTGTATGAAGCTTTATTGAAAAAGTTAATGGCATCTTCGTTTTTCAATAAAATATTATCGGGCGAATTTTTGTTTTGAAGAATTGCAGATGGCGAAAATGAAATGTATTGTTTTGACAAATCATCATTGGTTCTGATAATGTATCCTTTGTTAAGCAAGGCATCGTTTCGCAATGGGTTTTTCTCCAATATATCGGAAATCCGCTGGCCATTTTTAAAACTATAAGCACCTGGTGATGTAACAGGGCCAACAATATTTATTTGGTTAATAATTAAATCAGGTATGTTGTTGATGCTTATCTGATCGCCATTTTTTAAATTAAAATCGCCCTTGGTTTTTAATAAACTATCTAAATTCAGGCTGATTAATTTGCTTTCGTTTCCTTCGTATCGTTTTATTATAACATTGCTTAAATATGCTTTAGGAGTAACTCCTCCTGCAAATTTTAACAATGACAATATGTTTTCGTTATCGAGTAATTCAAAACTACTTGGTCGTACTACTTCACCTGAAACTGATACAACTTTTCCACTGGGTGGAACAAAAATGTAATCGTTATTCTGCAAATAAAAATCCTGCTTTGAATCAGGGTCGAGCAAAAATGAATAAACATCAAGCGTTTTTATGGTTTGTCCATCGCGTTTCACATAAATTTTTCTTAGCGAACCAATGTTGGTTGGGCCCGATGCCGCCATCAAAGCATTGAATGCTGTGTTTGTAGCTGCCATGGTGTAATTGCCGGGTTCAAAAACTTCGCCTACTATGTTAATTCCAATTACTCTGCTATAAACGAGCGATACATCCATGCTTGAATTTCCCATATCAAGCACTGTTGAAAAACGACCTTTGATTAATTTTTTTGCATCGTCAAAAGCAAGTCCTTTTAAATAAATTCTTCCGGTTTGAGTCGTAAGTATTGATCCTGATTGATCAATGGTGTAACTGCCACTGTAACTGCTGAAACCCCATATATTAATTGTTAACTGATCGCCCACACCAAGCACATAATTATCGGGAGCCTGCATATCAGTTGAATGATTGAAAGTTGAAATGGTTTTATTACGAAAAAAAGATTGTCCGAAAATTATTGGATTAGGCAATTGCGGACCATCGTTATTTTCATGTGCATTTTCATTAGTAGTACCGGGCGCATTCGCCGGATGTTCCTGATTTGCAGGAGCTGATACGATGGGTGCCTGAACAAGGGGTGGTTGAGCTACCACCTGGGTGGTACTTGCATTGATTGAACCATTTTGTATTTGAGGCAGAACCTGATTGGCAATATTCTGTGCGTCGGTGGTGCTGATACCCAGCATTTGTAATTTGGATGCGTTAGCCTGTATAAGAGCCTGCACATTGGTGGTGCTTAACGACGATGAATTTGTAGTGACTGTAGGATTTTTTATGGTATCCTGTGCATGTGCAACCAGGAGTATTGAAGTCATTGCAATGGTTAGGCAAAGACTGCTGATTAATTTCATATTGGTGTTTGAAAAAGTGGGGGCAAAAATAAACTTCTAAAACTCAATAACTAATAAAGTTTAAATGCGGTGGATGCCGATACTTTACATAATAAATTTTATTCAATAACCACTATTAATACTGTGTAACTGTAATCTTCAATCCATCTTTAAAGGCAAACGCCGGATCGTATCCCAATAATTTTTTAGCTTTATTTATATCTGCCAATGATTGTGCAATGTCTCCTTCGCGCGAAGAACCATGTACAGGCATAACCGAAGAACCTAAAATTTCTTTCAATCCGTTAAATAAATCCATCAGCGAAAACTGGTAACCACAGGCAATGTTATAAATCTGTCCGAATGCATTTTCGTTTTCGGTGGTCATGGCTTTAATGTTTGCCTGCACTGCATTTTCCACGAAGGTGAAATCGCGGGTGTTGCTTCCATCGCCATTAATAATCGGGCGCTCATTTTTTTTCAGCATGTCAATCCACTTCGGAATCACGGCGGCATATTGTCCGTTCGGGTCTTGTCGAGGACCGAAAATATTGAAGTAGCGAAGCCCGATAATTTTCATTCCGTAATTCAACCCGAACACATGCGCATATAATTCGTTGGTGTATTTCGAAACTGCATAGGGTGAAAGTTGCTTTCCGATTTTGTCTTCTACTTTCGGCAATCCGGGATGATCGCCATAGACTGATGATGATGAAGCATAAACCACGCGCTGAATTCCGGCATCGCGCGCGGCAACCATTATGGTTAAAAATCCATCCACATTAATTCGGTTCGTAGCAACCGGATCTTTAATAGAGCGCGGAACTGAACCGAGTGCTGCCTGGTGTAACAGTACATTTATTCCATCGCATGCACGATCGCAATCTGCTTTGTTGCATATATCACCTTCAATAAATTCGAATCGCGGGTTGTTTTTGAAGAGATCAATATTTTCTCTTCTGCCGGTAATGAAATTATCAATCACTCTTACAATTGCACCATACTTTAAAAGATATTCAACCAGGTGCGACCCAATAAAACCTGCACCGCCGGTGATTAATATTTTTTGATTTGATAAATCGGTTGTGTGATACGGAGTTGAATACATTAATAATTTTTTTGAGAATTGGATTTTGTAGAATTTCGCACGGAGCCGCGGAGAGCACGGAGTTTTTTCATTATCAAATTATCAAATCTCCAAATCATCAAATTATCTCTTTGTGTATTGACCTTCGTAATATTTCGGATAATCGCCGCTTGTTACATGTTGCAGCCATTCTTCATTTGACAAATACCAGTCAACAGTTTTTTCCAAACCTTCTTCAAATTGTAACGAAGGTTTCCATCCTAATTCTTTATTCAGTTTGGTTGCATCAATGGCATAACGCAAATCATGACCGGCTCTGTCCTTCACATAAGTAATCAGTTTTGCTGAAGTACCTTCTGTTCTTCCCAATTTCTTATCCATGATTTTGCAAAGCAGATGAATGAGGTCAATGTTTTTCCATTCATTAAATCCGCCGATGTTGTATGTGTCGCCAACTTTTCCTTTATGCAAAATTAAATCAATGGCTGATGCATGATCTTCCACATACAACCAGTCGCGTACATTTTCTCCATTGCCATAAAACGGAATGGGCTT
>JAHEZG010000427.1:0-1198 GCA_023251195.1 Chitinophagaceae bacterium
AAAATGGTTTTACTCAACTATAAATTTCTTTAATGAATACCCTGATGCAGATGATACCCGAACAAAATAAATTCCGGTTGCTAATTGGTTTGTTTCAAAACTCCAGTGATTCAATCCTGACAATACATTTTTATTACTCATTTCATTCATCATCTGACCTACAGAATTTAATAGTTGAATAGTAACCACCTGGTGTTCAGTTACCACATAAGATAAATTAATTTTGCCATCTGCAGGGTTTGGAACTAATTCCAGGGAAAGAGTATTGGAGGCAGCCTCATTCACGCCGGCAATTTCACTCAGTGCTAAATCAATTGCCGCTTGTATGGCTATAGAATTTCCGGCGGCTGAATTATTCTGATTAAAATAAATAGTGTGATTTGAACCGCCAATTACCACCACCTTCGGCATACCTGTGGCTCCGAAATCAGTTTCATCATAATTGGTGTTGGAAAAGGCTGTAATGTTTGGACCAATATTATTGTTTGTTGCCCAGCCGGTTAATGCAGAGCAGGTAGTATTTGGAACATCATCCATTAAATAAAATAATACTTTGCCCGGGTTTGTGGTGGCATAACTTTGCGAAATATTATAAGCAGTATACGATGGACCAACACATGAACCACATGGCATCACAAAAACCATTACAATTACTTTTCCTGAATCCAATGTGCTGAACAGGTTATGGGAATTACCAATACAATCATTTGCTGTAAAATCAACTGCGGTTTGCGCCGATGCTGCTGATAAAACAGAAATGAATAAAACGGAAGCAATTAAAAATTTTTTCATTGTTTTAATTTTTGGTAATACAAACTAAAGCTATTTAAATTGGTTTATAAAAATGACTTCTGTCACTACGATGCTCAAGAATTCCATTTGGAGTATTTATAACCTTTCAAACTGTAAAATAATATAAAGAGATAACACGGAACCAAAATCCAGTAGGCCTGCTGATGGCCGATGAAATTGATGTCGGCTAATTTTCCGTAACACAATGGAAGGGTAGCTCCGCCGGCAATGGCCATTATTAATAATGCAGAACCGGTCTTGGTAAATTTTCCTAATCCTGAAATAGCAAGTGGCCATATAGCGGGCCACATCAACGCATTGGCTAAACCAAGCAACGCAATAAATAAAACCGATACATAACCGTGCGTGTTAATGGCTATGATGCTGAATATAATTCCGACCACGG
>JAHEZG010000427.1:1208-2579 GCA_023251195.1 Chitinophagaceae bacterium
CGAGCGCTTTTGATTGCTGAATAAATTTCGGTATTGCAAATATTCCGATTATGTATCCGATTACCATTGCTGACAATGTGAAGGCTGTAAAATTTTTTGCTTCGGATAATGGAATGCCTTGCGATTGACCGTAACTTCCAATGGTGTCGCCTGCCAACACTTCCACACCAACATACAAAAACAAGGCAATCACTCCGAGCACCAGGTGCGGAAACTGAAACACATTGGTGTTCAAATTCAAACTATCTGCCTCCACAATGCTTTCATTTTCCTCCTCTATTTCCGGCAATGGCGAAAAACGAACCAGCACTCCCAGTAACGCCAGTACAGCAGCCAGAATGGAGTATGGCATAATTACACGGGCGGCCAGTTCATCTAAACGATTATTTTTTTGCGCCACATCCAACAACTTCAATTCCGATACCAGCGAATCGGCATCGGATAAAACAATTGCTCCTAAAATTATTGGTGCGAGCACTCCTGCTACTTTGTTGCAAATGCCCATAATGCTGATACGCTTTGCAGCGCTTTCAATGGGACCCACAATGGTGACATAAGGATTTGAGGCGGTTTGTAAAATCGAAAGCCCTGTTCCGATAATAAATAACCCTGTGAGAAATAAATTATAGTTGCGCGCTTCAGCTGCCGGAATAAATAAAATGGCACCGAATGCCATTATGAATAATCCGAGACTCATTCCATTTTTAAAACCGGTCAGCTTCAAAACCCACGACGATGGTAGCGCCATTACAAAGTATGAAATATAAAAAGCGAAAGCCACAAGCAACGATTGAAAAGTATTGAGCTCGCAGGCAATTTTTAAATATTGAATCAGTGTTCCATTCAGCCAGGTAACAAATCCGAAAATGAAAAAGAAGGCCCCGAGAATAATTATTGGAACAATGGAATTTTTTGAATCTTGCTTCATGAGTTATGAATTTATTGAATCAGAAATTAATTCTATGTACAATAAATGTAAATGCTTGAATATTATTCATAACAAAACAAATCGACAGTGTTTTTTATTCTGTATAAAAAATAAAAATGATAGCCACAGATTCACGGATTAGTTTGATGAATTGAAATAAAAATTCCAGAGAAAAATAATTTCACAAATTCAATCTGTGAATTTGCAACTAATTATTTTTTACTTAAATCTGATAGCATCAACCGGATGCAAACGCGATGCGGATATTGCCGGAATTAAACCTGCAACCAATCCAATAACTGCGGAAATACTAACCCCGATAATTATATTTTTCATGCTCAGCACAAATTGAAAGTCAATAATCTTATTTGCTCCCAACAAAATGAGGTACACAAAAAATAATCCGAGCAGCCCTCCTATTACCGACAGAATGATTGATTCAA
>JAHEZG010000127.1 GCA_023251195.1 Chitinophagaceae bacterium
TTCTCGCTGATCTATATCCGATGAAAGACAAACAACGGGTATATCCCGCAATCGTGGGCTCACTGATATTTTAAATAAAAATTCCCGTCCATCCATAACGGGCATATGGAAATCAGTAAAAATTATATCCGGTAGAACTACAGCGTATTCAAGTATATCAAGTGCCTGCTTTCCATTGTCAAACACATCAAAAAGGAATGCATGTTGAATATTTTGAAGCGCTTCTATAAAAAATTCCTGATCGTCGGAGTCATCTTCAATCAATAAAATACTTCTTAAAATTTTCATCGGATAAATTTTTCTGATTATCAATTCAATTGATCTCTCTTATTATAATTGTTGTTGTTGCTTTGATTTCTGCCTGCATTGCGATGTACATTTTTAAGCAGGCTTTTGTCGGTTTTTTCTTCCGCTATTGCTGATTCCATTTCTGGTTCATTTTCAACTGCTACGGCCTTTTCACTTTCAAATGAAGATGGATTGGTTTGCTCTTTATTCGGTTCCATTTTTTTATTTAAACTGTAATGAAAATATTGCAAGGCGAAAATGAGTACAACCATATCATAGTGCATTACACAATTTTTGAAATCAATTATATAATTCACATATCGATGGACAGCGAGAAAACCTTTATTAACCTTCCGTAAAAACATTTTGAATATCCATTGAAATAAAAAACTAAAGCCGACGCTTTTGGATTCGTGTTCTAATAGTTGAGTGTAACAGTTTTTCTGTGAAACAGAATTAAAATAATTTTAATACAGTTTTCTTTCTGTTTATTTTCTCGAACAGTTTTATAATTCTGCGCCGGTAAACCAAAACCGGATAAGTAGAAATATAAACATCAAGAATATCAGAGTGCAGAAAATAACTACCCTTCAATTCACCAAATAAATAAGGAATTCGAAAACTGCCTGCAATATTTCCTCCTGACATAGTACCTCTTGCACTTTTAATAATGGACCGCAAGCGTAAAAACCCCTCTTCCGATGTACCTGAATAGTTTATTTTAAAATACATATCTTCTTTGTTTATAATTATTATAAAATCAAATGCTATTCTATTCCATGCTCCTCAGAGTCAACAACATTGGGCGATTTTTCTACAGATGTTTCAATATCTCTTCTATTGTTTGGAAATGATTCAACTTCATCTTCCTTGCCTTTTGCGCTTTGATCAGCCTTTGATTCCTGTGCTCCACCTTTTTGTTTCAGATCGGTTTTAGTTGGTGTTTTCTTATTGAAATCTTCATTTGTTTTTTCTTTCAATATATTTTGGCTATTTATTTTGTTATCCGTTTTATTCGTTTTCATTTAAGTTGGTTTACAAAACTGCGTACCGATAAATATGCCAATAATGAAATAGTTGTTTTTTTAAATTGAGTCTGCAAATAGCTAATTCTCAAAATCCAAATTTTTTATTATTAAATTATATAATATCTTTATTATCGGGCCTATATTTACTGCGCAGATAAATAAATTCATCAGCCGAAATTAAATGGAAACATTTTTACTCGTTCAGGATATTCCGTACTTAATTGCTGCACAAAAACTGAAATCAGTAATTTTTTTATTGACTGCTTTTTCTAAAAACGAAAGGATAAATATTTTATTAGCAGATGATGATGTAGAGGATTGCGAATTTTTTGAAGAAGCGCTTGGCGAACTGGATTATAAAGCCAATGTTTCCGTAGTTCACAATGGCGAAGAATTGATTTCATTTATTAATAAAAAGGACTCTACACAACCCGATATTATTTTTCTCGATATTAATATGCCATGCATGAATGGAATTGAATGTCTGAGCGAATTGCGCAAGAAAAAAAATATGCGTAATATTCCGGTTGTGATGTTCACAACTTCGAGCACCCGAAAAGATATTGAAACCACTTATGCTAACGGTGCCAAGCTTTTTTTAACTAAACCGAAGTCAATAAAAGAGCTATCGAAAAAAGTATATAAAATATTCGGGCTTGATTGGGATTTGTATCCAGCTAATAACGGAATAGAGAAATTTGTGGTGAAGTAAAACTGCTTCTGGGTTTTTATTCATTTCATATTCACTTATTCAGCAGGGATATAAATATCAAATTGCGCTCCTTCTCCTACTTTGCTGGTTGCAGTGATAATGCCGTTGTGATTTTCTACAATCCTTTTTACTATTGCCAATCCGATGCCTGAACCTTTAATATTTTCCTGATCCTTTCCTCCTAACCGTTGAAACACTTCAAAGATGCGCTCCTGATATTGCGGATCAAATCCGATTCCGTTATCAGAAATATGGAGGTGACAATAATTTTTATCGGGTAAGAGCAGTTCGTTATTCAGTTTGTTCCCCTTATCTGTAACACTTTTTATTTTTATGTGCGGTGTCACATCGAGTTTCGAAAATTTAAGTGCATTGGTAATGATGTTGGTCATCAATTGACGAAACTGGAAAGGGATAACTTTTGCCGGACACATGGGGCCGACTTCAAGGGTTGCATTTTTTTCTTCAATGATTTCACGCAAATCTGTTATAACCTCATCGAGCACTATATTGAGGTCAGCAGTTTCAGGTTCTTCTTTCTCACCGTTCAAGCGCGAATAAGCAAGCAAATCTTTAATGAGCATTTGCATGCGCTCTGCTGCGTTTTCAATGCGGGTGAGATAATCTTTTCCTGAGTCTGATAAATTTTGTTTTTCCTTATCTATAATCCGACTGGTGAGCGTTTGAATTTTCCGAACCGGTTCCTGCAAATCGTGGCTTGATATATAAGTAAACGATTCGAGTTCACGGTTGATACTTTTCAGTTCCTTATTTTTCTTTTCCAACAGTTCTTCTATCTGTTTTCTATTTGTAATATCCTGATAAGAAGATAAAGCATATTGCTCATTTCCGATTTTAATTACTTCGAAAAATACCATTGCATAAAAAGATGTTCCATTCCTGCGGCTATATAAAACTTCAAAACCATTGCTGAACATTTTCTCGCGTAACTTAATCAGCAATTTTGCTCTTTCATCAGCAGGTAGCGCCTGCAACTCAGCAACCGAACGATCTTCATCAAGGTAACTCATAATGATCATAATCAACCGTTGGTTTTCCTCATCCGAAACAAGTTTTAATTCTTCACTTGTATGCCCTATTACTTCATCATGGGTTAATCCGAAAGAAGAATAAAAAAGGTTATTTGCATAAATGATTTTATTAGTACTTATTTCACCAAAAGTCATTGCCACCGGATTGTTGTCGAACATTTTAAACAAGCGCTCTTCACTTTCAATCAACGATTTATTTTTTTGTTGCAGCTGAATATTTGTCTTTTCCAATTCTGATTTTAATTCGTCAGACCTTTTTAAATCATTTATGATTTTATAATAGGCACCAAACAAAATAAGCAGGGTTACCAAAACAATGAAACTAATAACCAATGGATTTAAAAAAACTTCTTTATTAAACGCAGATAAGCGCTGGTTCAGTAAAAAGTCTTCCTGCTTGCTCATTAAATCAATTTGATCTTTGGCTTTCAACCACAACTTCCTACCGGCCAAAACTTTCTTTGCTGAAAAATCATTCACTAATAAATCATTCAGGTATACCTTCCGTTCGGCGATTAATTTTCTGAGTAAAATGATATTATCCTGTTCTGCCTTATTATCTTTAGTAAGTGAATCAACTTTATTAAGATACAAATCAACTTTAGTTTCTGATTCATTAAATGATTGTATGAATACAGAATCCTTTGTAAGCAAAAATCCGCGCTGGCTTGTTTCCATCGCAGTGAAATAATTTAAAACATTTGCTAAGTCCAGATTAACTTCGTTTGTATGATTCACTAATTCAGATGAATCAATCAGATTCGTCATTCTGGTATAAGATATATAAGATAGAAAAATCAATACAAGGGTGGCACTAACAAATATGAGTTTGATTAGATTAAAACTTGTTCTTCTCATTTTTGAAATGTGTTAATACTATGCCGTTAAAACAAACTGTTTTCGTTCCGGCTGTTGTTGCAATTGCTCCGTATTTAAATTCAATACTTTTTCAATGCTTTTTGCTAATAGAAAAAAGGAAGGGGGCTTGCAAATAAAATAATTTGCACCAAGGTGAAAAGTTTTATCTATTATTTCATTACTGGAAGAGGTTGAAAATATAACCACCGGAATATCTTTCAGTTTTCCGGTTTTACGAATTTCTTTTAACGATTCGAATCCGTTTTTACGCGGCATATTCAAGTCAAGAAAAATAACATACGGTGGTGGCGGAACTGTTTCTTCCAGTGTGCTCAACAACTCAACACCATTCTTTGTGATCGTCAAATAGGTTTTGAATTCCAATTCCTTTAACGCATCATTAAACATAATGCAATCATCAGCATCGTCATCGGCTAAAAAAATATTTTTGGGTTCTGTAGCTGTTGTCGTCATAATTGATGGTTTTTAAAAATTGTTACATTACACTGAAGCCACTTGGTTTAAGAAAATATTTTTTACGATCGGGTATTAAAAGTTCTCCGTTATAATACATCTCGAAAATATTTTTCAGGATATTAATTTCATCATTAAAAAAAGCTGGTTTGGAAACATACATGTTTGCACCATCTTTAAAAGTTTGATTTATATCTGAAGGGAAAGAAGAAGTTGAAAGCATAATTACAGGCAAATCACGAAATGTTTCGTTATTTCTGATAGCTCTTAAACATTCAATCCCATTCATATAAGGCATATTAATATCAAGAAATAAAATATCAATATCATCCCGCTTACACGACGAAAGATATTTTATCAAAAATTTCCCATCGCTAACAATAGCAAACTGAACATGCGCATGGCTTGATAAAACAGCTTCATGAAAAAACTCACGATCGTCTGCATCATCTTCTGCTAATAAAATTTTTATCTGCTCCCTTTTTTCTGAATTCATAAGGTTAAAGCTTCAATAAAAATAAATTAAACATTTTGATTATTCAGAATTTGCCAGAGAGTTAAATCTTTTTATTCATCAGCATTATTATCGTCAATGCTATAAATATTATTTGCTTCATCCTCATCTCCTGTTCCCAAGTGTGTAAAATCTTCCTCATTTTCGGGAACATCAAGGTCTTTACCCGCAAAATCAACAGGAGTTGTCCTTGTACTTAACTCATCGTCATCTCCCCCATCGCTGTTCAGTATCTGCAAATCCTCTTCGGTAATGTCAGCTTCACTTCTGTCTTCTGCTGACTTTTCAATTATTGGTTTGCCACTTTCTTCAAGCAATTGCAATTTTTTTATATGCAATTCAGGATTCATAATATCATCTGATGGATCGTAATGCGGATAGCCTGGCAAATCATTTTTGTCAGTACTATCTGCTGCATGCGTTTCATTTTTCTTGTTCGGTTTCATAATTGATTTTTGAGTTTAATTTTTGAAATGTTTTTCATTAAAACTGATAGCTATTATTAATCCAAAACTTTTTATTCCGTTACTTCTTTTAATCTTTTTTTTCAAGCAGATAAATACGAACATGTTTAGGATCAAAAGGGAACCAGCGAATTTTAAATCCATATTTCTTCAGTTCATGAAAAAGACACTGCATAAAAAATCCATGCGTGATGATTAGAGTGTTTTCATGTGTTTCATTCAGCAGGTGATCAATAAATTTTTTTGCACGAGCATTACTTTGTTTTCTTGTTTCAGGAATATTTTTAAAATTAAAAAACCAGGCAATCCTTCCAATTATTTTTCGAAAAGCTGTAGGTAATTTTATACCATTAAAAAAATTAAACGCATTTTTCACTTCCACCAATTCATCTGTAACAATGAACTTACCTGCATAAATCATCTTCGCCGTTTCCACTGTGCGCTGCATTGAACTCACATAACAAACCGGAAAATCGGAAGTCATAATTTTAATCTTCGCCTTTTGAATATCCGCAAGATCATACGAATCTCTGCCATCGTTGAATTGTTTGCCATTTGAAAACAAAGAGTCACGGTGCAATACCTTCGAATGCCTTACCAAGGCAATTTTCATAATTTATTTTTCAATCGAAAGTTATTTGCTAAGCACTTCAGTACTTTTTTGAAAATAAGATTGACTAGAGTTTTCCATTTTATCTTTTCTCAGAAAAAATTGAATGTAATCAAAATGGTTCGGGCGCTGTGTGATTGGTAATCCTCTTTCCATTCTTGCCTGAAGTACATGAGCCCAGTGTTCAAAATCGAATTTGCCGCCACCTGTTATTTCTGTAAGCATGAGAATTTATTTTGGTTATTAAATGATAACCAACTGCTATGCCAGTCGAAATTGTGATTACTAAATCTCACTTTGATGGCACGCTTATTCGTATAATTTTAAAATTGATAATAAACAGTTAAATCAAATTAAAATGAAAACTATTAAAATGAATGCAGCAGCGAAGAAGAGTGTGAAACCTTCTGTAGTTAAAAAGAAAGAATCCGAATTAAAATCAACAAAAAGTTCAAAAAATAAAAAACTTGCGCTTGAAATGCAGGGGAGTTCAAAGCCAACAAAGAAAAAAACTTCACTAAAAAAAATTAAAATTATAGATGAAACGAATGGAGTTTCTATTCCTGAAATAATTAAACAGGCTGAGGAATTGAATATGATTCCGGTACAAAGTATTGTACATCCGATTACAGTTAATGAAGCAAAAAAATTAGAACCTCAGATTCATATTCGCAGAGATTCAATCATGCGCGTTGAAAATTTAAAGGCAAAAGATGCGATGGCAAAAAGAAAAGGGACTCATGCTATTTTTCAACCAGCCCGCCGGTCCTGATTTATGAAAGAATTTATAGTGCGAAAAGAGGTGACTATAAATGAACCACCCTCAACCGTTTGGGAAGCATTGACTGATCTGTCGAAAACAAAAAAGTATTTTTTTAATTGTGAAATATTTTCAACCTGGAAAGCGGGAAGTCCGATTACTTTCAAAGGAAAAATATTTTTAATTAAAAAAATAGAAATGAGCGGACAGATATTAAATGTAAAACCATGCAGGTTGCTTCAATATACTTTGAGAAACGGTAAATCTGACACTTCCTTTTCAACTATTAATGATAAATTGATTAGTGATAATGGAAAAACAATTCTTAAAATTTCTGACGATATGGGTTCAGGTGAACGGGCAGAAAAAAGATATAAGCGCTCGCTCAAAGGATGGGATAAAGTTTTGAAAAGTTTGAAACAGTTTATTGAAAGTGAAAATGAAAAATGAATAGTGAGTAAATCATTTCCTCTTTTGTAGAGTTTATTTCTGTTTTATTTAACTGTTCTCACTTAATCAATCTGTTTTTCAGTTATTCAGAATGGGCTCGGATTTGCACATTTTATTTTAACTAAATGCTTTACTTATGAAACAGATTTTACTCCTCATAGTGTTTATGATTTTTCGTGACATTGCATGCGCGCAGTTTGAATGGGCCGCCGATGCATCATTAGTAGGTTACACACCTGTAATTGAAAATAAATTCGTTGCTCAAGAAAAAGAAATTGCTTATGCTATCATTTTATCAAAAAGAAATCAGGAAGAGCAATTCAGAAGTTTAACGATAAAAATATATGTTAATCCAAAAACAGGCGAACAATCATTGCAAATCAAATCGAGAATAAACAGAAAAGTTTTGATTGAATTAAAAAACATGTCAGAAGATGAACTGCTATTTCAACCCTATCAATTAAAAAGAGGAAACAATATAATTCCATTTGAAAATGATGAAGTTGGAACAAAAGCATTTTCATTGCGATTGTGCAAACCGGAATCAAATAAGAGTTCAACTTTTTTAATTATGAAACAATAAAAAATTATAAATTTATTTTTATGGAAATCGAAAACAAAAACGAAAAAATCACATCGGGCGCACATGTTTCCTACTGGACGGATGATGAACATCATGTAAAGTTCAAACAACTCGATGCAAACATTGAAACCGATGTGGTAATTGTTGGAGGCGGCATTGCCGGTGTAAGCACAGCCTATTGTCTTGCGAAGTCTGGCAGGAAAGTAGTTCTGGTGGAAGATGGATATATCGGAAGCGGAGAAACAGGAAGAACAACCGCACATCTTGTTACCGCATTGGATGATCGCTACTATAATCTTGAAAAAATTCACGGCGAAAAAGGTGCACATCTTGTTGCTGAAAGTCATCAGGAAGCCATTGACTTTATTGAGAAAACTGTGAAGGAAGAAAAAATTGATTGCGACTTCGAAAGATTGGATGGTTATTTATTTCGTCATGAAACCGATGATCCCGATTCGCTCAACAAAGAATTTGCAGCAGCCACAAAAGCAGGATTGCAAATAGAAAAGTTATCTCAAGTTCCCGGAATGGTGGGCACACAAAGTTGTTTGCGTTTTGCAAATCAGGCGCAGTTTCATCCGCTTAAATACCTGAAAGGTTTGTGTGAAGGCATTATCAATTTCGGAGGGGAAATTTATGTGCGAACACATGCTGATAAAATTAACAGTGAAGGCATAACTACATCAAGCGGATTTACAATTAAAGCAAATCATGTAGTGGTGGCAACTAATTCTCCGGTGAATAATTCGGTGATTCCTCATTTGAAACAATATGCTTATCGTACTTATGTTATTGGTTTTAAAATAAAAAAAGAATCAGTACTGAAGGCACTATGGTGGGATACCGGAGATTACCAGGCAAACAGCAATATTCCCCCATATCATTATGTGCGAACAACCAGTTTAGATGACAAATATTATTTATTGATTGCCGGAGGTGAAGATCATCCGACCGGATTAGCTGAAGTTGAACAATTGCCTGAGGAAGAAAGATACAAGCTGCTTGAAATATGGACGCGCAATCATTTTCCGGTTGAAGAAATTCTGTACCAATGGTCAGGACAGGTTTTGGAACCAATGGATTCTCTTGCTTTTATGGGTAGAAATCCGATGGATAAAAAAAATGTGTACATCATCACCGGTGATTCAGGAAACGGAATGACTCACTGCACAATCGGAGCGCTTTTAATAACCGACCTGATAAACGGAAAAGTAAATGAATATGAAAAATTATATAACCCTGCAAGGTTCAAAATATTTAAGGCAGGAAAAACTTTTTTCACTGAAGTAGTTGAAGGAATTGTGAATTATATAAAACTTAATCCGAAGGATTTGGATATGACACAACTGCTATCACTTAAAAAAGAAAATGGAATTATTGTAAAAAGAGAAAATGAAAAAATCGGAGTGTATCGGGATGCGGAAAACAAGGCGCACATCGTTTCAGCTGTGTGTACACATTTGAAATGCGTGGTTAAATGGAACAACGATGAAAAGAGTTGGGACTGTCCGTGCCACGGAAGCAGGTTTACCATTGAGGGCAAAGTGATTAACGGACCAGCAAACGAAAATTTAAATTATGAAATGAGAACTGATATTTCATTTCCGGAAATTTCTTAACAATTATTAATTCTGAATTCATTAAAAACTTATTCTGAAATAAATATAAAAGAGGGCAAATCTGACATTGTTTATTTTTTGTTCTTGCGAACGAAACTATGCACAATGTTTTTGAAATGCCCTCCAACTTTAAAGCTTCAAACAACTACTCGTCATTTGTAGAACGGCTGTTGCCCGAACCTTTTTCTCTTATACTTCCTGAAGACTTGCGATCTGATTTCATGCTCTCATCATCCGACAAATTTTGTTGTTTGCGACCGGAGGTCTGAGAAGAATTTTCAGAAGCCGCTTTTCTTCCCGGAGAAGAAGTGCTTCGAGTGGAATCACCTTTATGGCTGCTTCCGCTGTTTGATTTTTTGTCCATGTTTTTTGTGTTTTAAAAATTAAACAATGTTTTAATTAATGGGAAAAATAATGCCACTGTGTTTCACTCCTTAATTTCAAGATAGTATAAAATCTCAGTGTATTCACATCCCCTTCTTGTGGAATGTGATACTCAATTAAAATGGTTAAACAGCTGTGGCGATTGATATCTAGGAGATAGAATTCCATGTAGGATATACACATGACGATCAATTAATGGGTTCAACTTTGAT